>CACZOE010000100.1 GCA_902782695.1 uncultured Lachnospiraceae bacterium
AAGGTAGAAAGAAAGGATTCCATTCAGATATCTACCTTTACTTTAAGGGATATAATACGTCAGACCATTTTCTCAATCGG
Source organism: uncultured Lachnospiraceae bacterium (assembly GCA_902782695.1). GTDB lineage: Bacteria > Bacillota > Clostridia > Lachnospirales > Lachnospiraceae > Eubacterium_Q. The sequence continues at coordinate 81 of CACZOE010000100.1, forward strand.
AAACAGCGATACAAATAAAGTAATGGGCGGCGTGGATATGATCATAAAGAATGATCAGCTTCGCGTTACCACTCTTGACGGACACAGGATCTCAATAAGAAAGGTCCAGCTTAAGAACATATATTCCGAGCAGGAAGTGATAATACCCGGTAAAGCCCTCAATGAAATAAGCAAAATACTTCCTTCTGAAGGTGAAAAGGATGTAGATATATATTTCTCTGATGCTCATGTAATTTTTGAGTTTGATAAAACTACCATAGTTTCACGTCTTATAGAAGGAAATTATATAAGCGTTGACAGGATGATGAGCTCCGATTACGAGACCAAGATAAAGGTTAACAAGAAGAGAATGTTTGAATGTATAGACAGATCCATGCTCTTCTCAAAAGAAGGAAATAAAAAGCCTATCGTTCTTGATGTTAAAGACGGAGTGTTAAAGCTTCATGTTGCTTCTTCTCTTGGAAGTTATGATGAAGAGATAGATATAGAGAAACAGGGTAAAGACATAGTTATAGGATTTAATCCCAGATTTGTACTTGATGCCCTTAAAGTAATAGACGAAGAAGATATAGATATGTATCTTGTTAATCCCAGATCCCCTCTTTACATAAAAGATGAGAACGAAAGATATGTATATATGATACTTCCCATAAATCTCAGTTAATGAAAACGATCACTATAAAAGATGAATTTATAAAACTTGGTCAGGCCCTGAAACTTGCTGATCTGGTAAGCGACGGGGTCCGGGCGAAGTATGCCATTTTGGATGAAGAAGTAAAAGTAAACGGTCAGATATGTACCCAGCGCGGCAAAAAGCTTTATCCGGGTGATGAGTTTACTTTTGAAGGTATTACGGTCAAGATCGAAAAATGATAATAAAGAGTCTGGAACTTAAAGATTTTAGGAATTATAAAGAGCTCAGTATAGATTTTGACAGTGGTGTAAATATTCTTTACGGAGATAATGCGCAGGGCAAAACAAATGTTTTGGAGGCTGTTTATTATACAGCTACAACCAGATCGCATAAATCCAGTAAAGATAAAGATGTTATAAATTTTGATGCTGACGAAGCTCATATTAAGACCATCATTGATAAAGAGGGTATTGAGCGAAGAATAGACATGCACTTAAGACGTGCAAAGTCGAAAGGCATCGCAGTTGATAAAGTCAGGCTTAAAAAGGCAGTAGAGCTTCTTGGGATTTTAAACATAGTACTGTTCTCTCCCGAGGATCTTTCAATAATAAAGAATGCTCCTTCGGAACGCAGACATTTCGTTGATATGGAGCTGTGTCAGCTTGACCAGATATATCTGTACGATCTGAATAATTATAATAAGATAATAAATCAGCGTAACAGATTATTAAAAGATGTGCATTTTAATTCCGATTACAGGGAAATGATAAAGATATGGGATAACCAGTTATTATCCTATGGAATTAAGCTGATAAAAAGAAGAGAAAAATTTGTTGAGCAGTTAAATGGCATTATTGAAGAGATACACGGTAAACTTTCGGGAGAAAGGGAAAAGCTCAGTATAAAATATGCTCCTCATGTGACTGCAGATGAATTTGAAGATAAGCTGAAAAATTCCCTGGAAAGAGATATCAAGCTTAAGATGACCGGAACAGGTCCTCACAGAGATGATTTTATTTTTTATGCAAATGATATTGACGTAAGGGTTTACGGTTCACAGGGACAGCAGCGTACTGCGGCTCTTTCACTTAAGCTTTCGGAAATAGAGCTTGTAAAACAGATAACAAGGGATAATCCTGTGCTTTTGCTTGATGATGTATTATCGGAACTTGATTCCAACCGTCAGACCTATCTTCTTAATAATATTGGCGGTATACAGACTATCATAACATGTACCGGACTTGATGATTTTGTAAATAACAGATTTGAATATGATAAAGTATTCAAGGTTAACAACGGAATAATAACAAGTGAAAACTAATAAGATCCTTTGATCTTGAATGTGAGGCATAGAATATGAGTGAAGAAATCAATGTAAACGGAATGTCAGCAGAAGAGAATGATGAAGAGGCAAGAAAGATACTTGAAAATCTTCAGCAGATAGAATCCCAGCATGTGGAAGGCGAATACAATGCGGATCAGATCCAGATATTAGAGGGTCTTGAAGCAGTGCGTAAACGTCCCGGCATGTATATAGGAACTACTTCTCTTCGCGGACTTCATCATCTTGTTTATGAGATAGTTGATAATTCCGTAGATGAAGCACTTGCAGGATTCTGTAAGAATATTGAAGTTCATATAAATCCCGGAAATTCAATAACTGTTTTAGATGACGGTCGCGGAATACCTGTAGGCATTAATCATAAAGCAGGTCTTCCGGCCGTGGAAGTTGTATTTACCGTTCTGCATGCAGGAGGTAAATTCGGCGGCGGCGGATACAAAGTTTCCGGCGGTCTTCACGGTGTGGGAGCTTCAGTTGTTAATGCTCTTTCAACTTGGCTGGAAGTTGATATATATCATGAAGGTGAAGTATATAATCAGCGCTATGAAAGAGGCAAGGTATGCTATCCCTTAAAGGTCATCGGTAAATGCGATGCAAACAAAAGCGGAACCAGAGTTACATTCCAGCCTGATCCGCTGATATTTGAAGATACTGTTTTTGAGTTTGATACTTTAAAGAACCGTCTGCGTGAAATGGCTTTTCTTACCAAAGGTCTGCGCATAGATCTTTATGATGACCGTGAGGATGAGGAAGGAAATAAAAAACATCAGACTTTCCATTATGAAGGCGGTATAAAGGAATTTGTTGCTTATCTTAATGATAACAAAACTCCTTTATATGAAAAGATAATGTATTTTGAAGGCAAAAGAGATAACATTTATGTTGAAGTTGCAATGCAGCATAATGACGGCTTCAACGAGATGATGTACGGTTTTGTTAATAATATAAATACTCCCGAAGGCGGTACTCATATAGAAGGATTTAAACATGCGATAACCAAGACCTTCAATGATTATGGCAAGAATAATAAGCTGTTAAAGGAAAATGATCAGAATCTTTCGGGTGATGATATACGTGAAGGTCTTACTGCTATCATATCAATAAAGATAGAAGATCCACAGTTTGAAGGACAGACAAAACAGAAACTTGGTAATTCTTCTGCAAGACCTGCGGTTGAGAATATAGTCCGTGAGCAGCTTACTTATTTCCTTGAACAGAATCCTGCAATAGGAAAATCAATAGTTGAAAAATCCGTAATGGCGCAGCGCGCAAGGGATGCTGCCAGAAAAGCCAGGGATATGGCCAGAAGAAAGACGGCTCTTGAAGGAGCTGCTCTTCCCGGCAAGCTTGCAGACTGTTCCGATAAAGATCCCCGCAATTGTGAAATCTATATAGTTGAGGGTGATTCCGCAGGTGGAAGCGCAAAGTCTGCCCGCAGCCGCGCAACTCAGGCAATACTGCCTCTCCGCGGTAAGATACTTAATGTGGAAAAAGCCAGACTTGATAAGATCTATGATAATGCGGAAATAAAAGCAATGATCACAGCTTTCGGTACAGGCATACATGAAGACTTTGATATAAGCAAGCTTCGTTATCACAAGATAATAATTATGACAGATGCCGATGTTGACGGCGCACATATAGCTACGCTTATGCTTACCTTCCTTTACAGGTTTATGCCTGAACTTATCAAGCAGGGTTATGTATATCTTGCGCAGCCTCCGCTGTATAAGCTGGAGAAAAATAAAAAGGTATGGTATGCATATTCTGATGAAGAATTAAATCAGATCCTTACCGAGGTAGGACGCGATCAGAATAATAAGATACAGCGTTACAAAGGACTTGGTGAGATGGATGCTGACCAGCTTTGGGATACGACCATGGATCCCGAAAAGCGTATATTGCTGCGTGTAAACATGGATGAAGATGCAGAGTCTGAACTGGATATGACGTTTACTACTCTTATGGGTGATAAGGTTGAACCCAGACGCGAGTTTATAGAGGCTAATGCAAAATACGTGCAGAATCTTGATATATAAGATTTTTTGAGTACCACAGTCACTGTCATCCTGAGCGAACTTTTCTACTTGGGGATCCTGAAAGAGGTGATCATTATGGAAAACAAAAATAATATGAAAAAAATAGGCTTAATGATGAGTCTCTACATGAGCCTTTTAATGAGTGTTTTCATGACCATCACAGGCGTATGCACCGGCATGCTTCCGAATGTTATAAAGGGAAACATTCCCCCGCAGGCATTGATAGGAAGTTTTATCTCAGGTTTTATCATAAGTTTTGTGATAAGCATGCTGATAGGTTTGATAATACCCATGCACAAAGTAACTCAGGCCGCTACAAAGAATATGAAACCCGGCTTAGGTAAAAAATGTATTGAGTCCCTTTTATCGGACTTAATATATACGCCTCTTATTTCGGTAATGATGGTAGCTTTTGCATATTTTCAGAATCAGAGAAGCGGTATGCCGGGGCCTCCTTACATAGTGATGCTGATACCTTCACTGATAGCATGTTTTATTGTCGGATATATACTGATATTCATCTTTCAGCCGATATTTATGAGATCGCTGATCAGAAAATACGGACCCGGAGCAGGTCCCGAAGGAGGGCCTCATATAGTAGAGCCTCATAACAAAGAAAAATGAAAGTAAAGAAATTTTTATTGATATCTTTTCTGCTCACACTGGCAATGATAGCGTTGATAGCTGTGGGCATGGTGCTGAAAAAGGATTATGATCTTCTGATCATGTACTGCTTTGGCATATTTGAGTTTGCGGCTGCAAGCTGGTTGTTAACTTTTACGGACTTTATACTTTATCTGTTCAGCAAACCTTATATTCCGGGACTTTTAAGTTATAAAGTCATGACAGTTATATTATTTATAGCAAATACTGTTTTCGGTATAGTTACTATATTTACCGAAGGAGGCTTTAAAGGATCATCGGCAGAAATGATGCTCTTTTATTTGCAGCCTGCGATAATAGTTGTTTTTATAATCCTGTATCTGAGAGGAAAGAAATCTGAAGAAGAGAGGTCAGATAAATGAGTGAGCAGTTGGACGACAAGGTATTTGACAAGATACACGAAGTTGATCTG
>CACZOE010000101.1 GCA_902782695.1 uncultured Lachnospiraceae bacterium
ATCTCATCCTGACGACGATATCTCTTTCCGATAGCTCCTCTGTCATCATATTCACAGTTCCAGTACTTACTGAGTTTGCTGTAAACCTTCTCTGCTCCTTCGCCCAGCTTCTTTGAAAGTGGGAATACACCGATTTTTACAGGTGCAATTGCAGGATGGAAATGAAGTACAGTACGTACATCATTCTTTTCAGCATCAAGAACTTCCTCATCATATGCTTCACAAAGGAATGCAAGAGTTACTCTGTCAGCACCAAGTGAAGGCTCAACAACATATGGAATGTACTTCTCATGTGTCTCATCATCAAAATATTCCATAGGCTCACCAGATGTATTCTGATGCTGTGTAAGGTCATAATCAGTTCTTGAAGCGATTCCCCAGAGTTCACCCCAGTCAGTGAATGGGAATGCATATTCTATATCAGTTGTATGATCGCTGTAGAAGGAAAGTTCTTCTGGATCATGATCACGAAGTCTTAAATTTTCTTCATTTATCCCAAGTGATTTAAGCCATTCGAAACAGAAGCTTCTCCAGTAGTTAAACCACTCTGTCTGTGTACCAGGTTTGCAGAAGAACTCAAGTTCCATCTGCTCGAACTCTCTGGTTCTGAAAGTAAAGTTACCAGGTGTTATCTCGTTTCTGAAAGATTTACCTATCTGACCTATTCCAAAAGGAACCTTCTTGCGTGATGTTCTCTGAACATTCTTAAAGTTAACAAAGATACCCTGTGCAGTTTCAGGTCTCAGATATACTGTGTTCTTTGCATCCTCTGTAACACCCTGGAAGGTCTTGAACATCAGATTGAACTGTCTGATTCCAGTAAAATTATGCTTTCCGCAAGATGGACATGGAACATTATGCTCCTCTATAAATTTCTCCATCTCTTCATTTGACCATCCGTCAACAGATGAAGTAAGCTCTATACCATTCTCAGCTGCAAAAGCTTCAATGACCTGATCTGCTCTAAATCTTTCATGACACTCCTTACAATCCATGAGAGGATCTGAAAAACTTCCGAGATGTCCGGATGCAACCCAGGTCTGAGGATTCATAAGGATAGCTGTGTCAACACCTACATTATGAGGGCACTCCTGAATAAACTTTTTCCACCATGCCTTTTTTACATTATTCTTAAGTTCTACACCAAGATTTCCATAATCCCAGGTATTTGCAAGTCCACCGTAGATTTCTGAACCTGGATACACGAAACCTCTTGTTTTGGCAAGAGAAATAATTTTTTCCATTGTCTTATCCTGTTTATTCATAGCTTTCACCTCGAAAAATTAATAATTATATGAGTATACAACAATTGCTTTTCCTTCACCAGAAAGATCAGCAGTGTTATCACTTATCACTTCACCATACTTATTTATATAAAGTACATTTCCACCGTTAATGATCACATCCACATCAAGGCCTGTTGTGAGCATCATGTAGCTGTCTCCCTCAATCTCATCAAATAGAACTGTGGATGCTGATGCAGCATCAGTAAATGTAGCTACTGCATCTGTTTCGGAAGCTGTTGCATCAGTTGAACTCTGCATGGCTTTTATATCTTCCAGACTATATCCGGCAGCAGCCAGCTCTTCTTCTGAAATCTCCTCTGCCTTAACATAGGAAACTGCTTTAGGATGTTTTGCATTATCCTCTTCAAAAAGTCTTGAGACTTCTGATTTATTATAAAGCGAAATGTTTACATCTGTATTATTAAATTCATTATAAGTATCAATATCACTATACTGAATAGCTGTTTTTACAACACTGCCATCATCTTTATACTCAATAAGAGTAACTTTACTGGCTCCTCTTGATTCGTTATAAACATTTATTTCATTATTTATATATTCCTCAAGACCAATAACAGATATCCCATCCTCTTTATAATTCTCACAGGAAATTTCTGTTATGGAACCATTCATACTGAGTTTTATTGTATCCTTTGAAATGTCACCTATAGTAGATGTGGTATTAACCGCCGGCTCATCCACTACCTCTTTACCTGGAAGCCCACAGGACACAAGTCCACCACACATCATAATACTTAATAAACCTGCAAATAACTTTACATGTTTTTTCATTTAATCATCCTTCATTCTTTTATCAAAGATATCTAATACTTATCCATGTCTCGTTTTAAACGCATGATATTCTAACACAAACCTATATATAATGTCAAAAACATCTGAAGAGCTTCAGAAAGTACAAACTATAGTTAATCAGGTAATACCAGAGCACTTAAAATATCAAGGGATCTGTAATGTCTGTCAGAATGCAGATTTACATATTCGGACGATAGTTCCAAAAGCTTTTTAGCAACCTCGACAGAAACATCAAAACTGTAGACTTCACTTATATTTCTACTGAAGATATACTTTATCGCATACTTTACATCATCAGATACAGGAATACATTTCTTCGCCCTTCCTGTATACCTTCGAGAAACAACTCCGCCATCATAAAGACTGATATAGTCCAGTTCACTTTCTTCTCCTGAAATGACACATTTATTCATCTCAAGCCCCAGACCTTCTATATCCATGAGTTTAATCTCAAATATGGATCTGATAAGTTCAAAAGACTGCCTCTTACCTACAAGGGCCTTAAATGTGACAAATAAAAGATTAAGTTCATCCTTTCCTCCCATACCCTCAGCAGTAAAATGTTCCGTGACCTCGCAGGCATAAGATGCGTAAGTTACAGCTTCGATATCTTTTGAAAGTTCCTGAAATGTATCTTTTATCTCACAACCAACAAGAGTATATGAGGTTTTTCCAGGACGAACCGTAAACGCCCCCATAACAAACTTCTGACTTACAGCAGTAAACTGGGAATTCTTCCTTCTTGCACCATTTGCAAATACAGTGATTTTTCCCA
>CACZOE010000102.1 GCA_902782695.1 uncultured Lachnospiraceae bacterium
ATCACCTGTAAATGTAACCGTCTTCTTATCTGCTGATGTAACCTTGTAGGTAGCTGTCTGTCCATCCTCTGATACTATATCACCTACATTAGCTGTTACGGCAGGTGTTGGTGATGGAGTAACAACTGCAGTCTGATCTGCCACCGGTGCAGGAGTAATTTCTGCGCCCGGTGTAGGTTCAACCACATCAGGTTCTGGTGTTACATCAGGATTGTCCGGATTCTCAGGAGCCTTGGTTGGCTTAGCCGGCGTTGCAGTAGGCTTTGGTGTCGGGTTAGGCTTATCACCAGAAATACCCTCTGCCAGTTCAACTATGGCAAATGTACTGAAGTGACTAACTGTAAACTGCATTGTATTATCCTTAAATATCGGACGGATCAGCTCATAGGTTCCGTCAGCATTGAAGTGAAGGATAAAAAGCTTAGATCTAAGCATTCCATTAGGTATCGGAAGCTTAAGTGTTACCGGAGCTTTGAGGTCAACCTCATTACCCTTTCCATCCACGAGCTCGATGTCCAGCTGCTTGTCATTAGTAAACTTATCATCTATTGCCTGCTGCTTATCAGCATTAGTGATAGAAAGCTTAACTGTTTCATCAGGATCTGCATTAAGTCCTGCACCTGTCATATCAAGTGCTGCAGTTACGTCATCTTCACCTATTCCAAACACATCCTTAAGAACTGATACATTATTTGCATCATCCTTTGGCTCTTCAACTGTTATATTAGCAGCTGCAATGTATGCGCTCTCAAGATCAGCAAGCTTTTCAGCTGTTTCGTCATTAGTTGCAGAAAGTTCAGATAGTCTTTCAGCTCCGCCTACCTCAGCAAGCAGATTATCTACTGCTGCCTTAGCATCAGCCGCATCTCCTAATCCAGCAAGTGTAGCTGTGAGCTGTTCTATCTTAGTATTAATTGATGAAGCAGTGTTTTTGTTTACAGTTACCTTACAGGTAGCTTTATAACCTCCATCAGCTGTTACAGCCGTAATAGTAGCTTCACCCTCACCTACAGCTGTGATATATCCGGATGTCTCATCAACTACAGCTACATTTGTTTTATCACTTGTAAATGTAACCTTTGTATTAGTTGCATTTGTAGGATATATAGTTGCTATAAGTCCATATACGTCAGCATCTCCCTCAGTTACACCCAGAGTTACTTTTGTTCTGGAAAGCGAGATACCTGTTACAGCAACTACAGTTACATTCTTCTTATATCCGGCATAAAGAGTGATATCTGATGTCGGCTCATAATTAGCTATCTTTTTAGCTGTTGCTACAAGCTTTGTACATTCCTTATCCTGATACCAGCCGGTGAATTCCATGTCCGGATCATCCATGTAAGCAGTTACATATTCTGATATATTGTTTCCTTCAGGAACTCTTACTTTATAGGTTTCTGTCTTTCCTATTATCTCAGAGGTAATATCTACATATCCACCATTACCATTAAAGGTTACTTCATAATTAACTCTACTCTTCCATACTGCAGTAAACTGAGTATCTTCATTTACTGTATAGAAGCAATCAGGATCACCAGACTCCCAGGTATAATCCCCTGTTTTCCAGCTGGCAAATATTATTTCATTTGAACTGCTGTAGGCTTGATAATAGTTCAGATTAAGCTTTGATCCTTTTGCAATTTCCACTGTAAGAGTTTCAGAACTAGTTCCATTATTTTGGTTATATATATATGCATCTGTTCCTGCATCAAAGGATACTGTAACATAATCATCAACCCACTTAGCCTGAACAGTTATATCTGAGTTTACTACTGTACTATCGTCAAACTCTTTCTCAGATGAGGTTCCAAGACCGGTGAACCATCCTGCAAAATATTTAACATCTGACTTAGGTGTAGGTAAATAACTTACACTCTTTCCTTTAGCAACTTTGGCAGTCTTATGATATTCATCCATGGTTCCTTCTGTAGGATCAAATGTAACTATCATAGGATTTACCCAGATAGCATAGAAGGTTTCATCCTTTTCAGGAATATATTTACCAAGATTTATAATCTCTCCATTTTTTGATTTAGAAAAGCCTGCTAAAATCTTACCATCTTCACCATAGCCATCAACCGGCATATAATCGTCATCTATAGCCCCTATCCAGCTATATGCCGCTAAATCGAAAACTGTAGTACCCTTCTTTATAGCAAATACTGCCTTGCTAGGATCATCATAGTTTTCATGCCCACTAGGAGACATGTAATGAAGCTCTCCACCATTACCATCTAGGGTTATAGTATAACCCTTCTCCCATACTGCATAGAAATCCAGCGTTGCAGATGCCGTATAAGTCTTTCCTTCAGGTATTACATTACTGCTTCCTGCTCTGTCAGTCCATCCGGCAAATACATATCCATTAAGTGATGGAGCCTCCCAAGTATATGGAGAAACCTTACTTCCCTTTCTTACATAATCTGACTGAACTTCCTCATCAGAATAGTAAGAGAACTTTCCTCCATTAGCATGATAGCGGGTCTCTACCTTGTCATACCATACTGCATAAAGAGTAATGTCATTTTTCGGAATATATGTATCAGTATCGATAATCTTATCCAAATTACCATACTCGGTTGACCATCCGGCAAAGCCCTTAGTAGGATCATTTATATAGTATCCCGGATCAGGAACATCCTTCATTGGTTTATTCTTGGAATAAGCAAAGGTTGCCTGTGTAACATTACCAGAATTTCTGAAATTAAATACAGTTCCGTAATCACCGGCTCTTGCATTTGTATCGAAGGTTACCAGAACTCCCTCCTCAGGGATAGCATAAAGAGTTGTATTCTTTTCCGGTGTAAAAGGTACGGTTTCTCCTGTACCATCCTTAGAAGTTCTCCACTCTTTAAATACCTTTTTACTAACTGTTTCATCACCTTCTGGATACCATATAACGACAGCATCATTTATATCACTCTTAAACTCTTTCCCTTTATCTACAGAAAATACAGTGTGATAATAATTATATAAATATCCGCCATTACCATCCAGAGTTACATGATATACATCCTTATACTGTGCATATACCGTTATATCAGAGGTCGGTATAAATCCGTAACCAACTTCAGTTCCGGAACCATCCTTCTCTGTATTAAATGAGATACACTCTATCGCATAATCATCGAAGGTATAATTAAAACTAGTGTATGGGATACTTGTGAGACCGTTTCCCTTGCTCACTTTACTTTCAGATGTGTACCCACCTTCCCTGTTTGAATCAAAAGTAACCTTATAATACTCGTTCCAGATAGCATATAAAGTATCAGTACCATCTGCTTTTGGTGACAGATCAGATAAAGAATCCTCAGTTGCACCAGCCTCATCAGTACTCCAATGATCAAACACAATACTATCCGATCCTGACTTTATATATGAATCATAATAAAAAGGATTAAGACAGAAATAATTCGAATCATAAGGTGTCTTTCCTAAAGGATAAGTAAGTGTAAGAGTTTTAGGCTTACCCCCCGGATATCTGGTTTCAGAGAGTTTTCGTTCCCACTCAGAAACTCTATAGCTTTCACTATAAGCATAGAAATATCCATCAGGAGTATTTACATCAAAAGAAACAGGATATCCATCTACATAAGCAGCATAGAGATCACAATTCTGATAAAACGGTAAAGTAGCATCCATCAGCAGATCATTAACCAATCCGCTGTCTTCAGGTTTAAATTTCCAGCCTATAAATGCCCTGTTGTTACTTGCAGGATAACAACAGACTGACATATCAAGTTCCGAGCTGCCCTCCGGATATTCTAGTGTATAAGTATCATTTCCACCATAGAAATGTCCCTCACCTGCATGATAGGTAACAACATGATAATAATGAGCCGTCAGATGGATATCATCATAAACTGAATCAGATGAATAATATGTTCCTCCATCTTCATCAGCCCAATATGAAAAATACATCATACAAAGTTCATCATTCTTTTTAGGGATTCCCTCAATACTCCCTAAACTGGTACCCCTATCAACTGTCAGTGAAGTCTTATAGGTTTTTTCGTTATAAACATAGTTAGTTTCCTGCAGGTCCGCCTCAGCCAGACCATAATCAATGGTTATAGTGACTGTATCTTCTTCCTCCGCTCGGGCACTCATTCCGGGTATCAGAACAAATACCACAGCAAGGGCCGCGAAGATCAGCCACAAGCTTCGTTTCGCAGTCTTCATACATTGTCCTCCCATAATACATTTAATACATTTGCTTGGGTCAAAAGTAACAATATTTTTGTTTTCGTACTAAAAATATAGTTTAATTTTACCGTTTTCATACCTTATATGTCAATCTTGTCACGCGTCATGTCATGTCAATCAATTTGATCTAAAATAAATAGCCGCATTCGCTACCTCTTAATTCCAATCAGTAGCAAATGCGGCTTCAGATTACTTATATTTTCCCTTATAACCTGCAGTTTTCTTTAACATTTTCTTGAAGGCTTTCTTCTCTTTTGCAGTCATCTTTGGAAGCTTTAACTTCGCTGATGGAGGAACCTTCTTAAGAGAATTCTTAAGGAACTTCGTCTTCTTTGACTTTACTATAATGGTTTTGAGTTTTGGACAATTTGCAAACGCCTGCTTACCAACCTTCGTTACACTCTTAGGAATGGTTATCTGAGTTACTCGCTTATTGCCCTTAAATGCGCCGTCTGCTATAGCAGTTACATTATATGTCTCATTACCAATCTTTATAGTCGACTTTATTTTAACCTTGCCGGACGCCTTTGGAATCCCTGTAAGTGTTACAGTCTTTTTATCCACATCCGTAATCTTATAGGTTGCAGCCGAACCACTCTCTGAAACCACATCTCCCACTTTAGTAGTATTCTCGGCAGGTGCCACAGTTGGTGCTATTGTAGGTACCAACGTTGGCGCTGTTGTAGGTACAGCCGGTACATCTGTCGGAGCTGCCGGTGTTTCTGTCGGCATAGTCGGTTCAGTTGCAGGTGTCGTTGGCTCCGTTGTAGGTGTTGATGGCTCTGCTGTAGGTGTCGGGGTCGACGGTACTGGTGTCGGCGTCGTCGGTTCTGGTGTTGGCGTCGTCGGCTCTGGTGTCGGAGTAACTGTACTATCAACCAGCTCTACTATTGCAAAACGGCTGAAATGGCTGACTGTGGTAAACATCCTATTATTTTTAAATACCGGTCGAACAAGTTCAACGCTTCCATCAGGATTAAAGTGAAGGATATAGAGCCTTGATCTGATTGTTCCCTGTGGAATCGGAAGCGAGAATGTTACAGCAGCATCAAGATCTTCAACCTCTGTTCCATCACCCTTTACAAGATTAATATCCATCTGTGCTGTCTTTTCTTCAAACTTTTTATCAACACTCTTCTTCTGATTCTCAGGAGTGACCTTTATTGACAACCCTATGGTTTCATTAGCCTCTGCATTAAATCCGGCACCTGTTAAACTAAGGGTTCCCTCAATATCTGTCACATCCATGCCCATGGCAGCTGACAAGGCCAGCTGATTTGCCTGATTATTAGGATCTTCAACTGTAATATTTGCTTTTGCAGTATAAGTTTCTTCCAGTTCTTCATACTTCTGAGCAATTTCATAATCTTCTTTTACAGCTTCAGCTAATTTTCCAGCTCCACCCATTTTAGTTAAAGCCTGTTTAACAGTACTTTCTGCATCCTCCGGAGAATCTGCAATAGTAACATCAGACAATGCATCTACTAATAGCTTCTTAACTTCTTCATTTGTGGTGCTTATAACACTTACCTCGCAGGTAGCAGTATATACCTTCTCACCAGCTACCAGCTTTGCCGTTATAACAGCTTTTGCCGGAGCATTTTCATCTCCTGCTTTTACAGGTGTTATTTCTCCGTTTTCACTTACTGTAGCTACTTCAGGATTGCTGCTGGTAAATATAATTTTATCGTATGTAGCATTCAGAGGATATACAACGGGGCTCAGAACATAAGTATCCGCTTTACCATTTGATACACCGAGAATAACACTTTCTCTATCGAGTCCAATACCGGTTGCAGAAACCTTGTTCTGCTTAAATCCTGCATAAAGAGTTATATCATCCGAAGGTTCATATCTGGAAATCTGAGCAGCAGTTGCTACAAGATTTTTGCATTCCTTCTCCAGATACCAGCCGGTGAATTTCACACTTGAATCATCCTGCATATAAGCATATACATTTACACCAATAGAATTTCCTTTTTGTATTTCCTGTTCTAAGATGTCTTCTCCATCACCTTCAGAGCTGACTACATCAACCTTACCGCCATTACCATCAAAAGTAACAGTGTAATATTCTATATCTTTCCAAATAGCAGTAAATGCTGTATCTGCATCTGCTTTATAAAATCTGTCAGCATAACTTTTGTTCCAGGTATAACTTCCTGACTGCCAGCCGGCAAATTCCATAGTAGTTTCACCCTGAATATTTGGTCTGTATTTTAACAGATTTATCTCATAACCCTTAGCCACCTTTAATTCCAAGGTCTGTACATATTCATCTGCAGAATAATCATATATACCTGCCCCTTCACCGGTAGTAAATGACACAGTAACTGTCTCATCTACCCATTTAGCTTTAACGGTAATATCATCATTCACTATGGTATTAGTATTAAATGCTTTTTCAGAAGCAGTATCAAGATCTGTGAACCATCCTGCAAAATATTTATCTTCAGAAGGTTTTTCAGGTTCAGGTAGATCATAAACTGTGCCACCTTTTGATGTGGATAAATTCTCATAATAATACGGCAGCTTACCACCATTAGGATCAAATGTTACAATACATGGTTCTTCCCAGATAGCATAGAAGGTTTCATCCTTTTCAGGTATATACTTTTTAAGATCAACTATTTCTCCATCTTTTGTCTTTGAGAAACCAGCGAGAACATAGTCATCTTCTCTCCAGCCATCAACCTGTTCACTTTTATCCGAATCAACAAGTACGGTATCACCCTTTCTTATGGTAAATACTGCCTTTGTCGGATCACCATGATACTCCTGACCACTTGGAGTTACATAATGAATAGAGCCATTTTTATCGCCTAGATTTGCGTCAAGAGTAATGGTGTAGCCCTGCTCCCAGACAGCATAGTAATTCATTGAAGAATTCGCAGTATAAGTCTTACCATAAGATACAGGACTACCGTTAGCGGTCTCTGACCATCCCACAAAAACGCCTCCATCCATCGTAGGCTCTTCGTAATCACCATAAGGACTGAATTTCTTTCCTTTTCTTACA
>CACZOE010000103.1 GCA_902782695.1 uncultured Lachnospiraceae bacterium
CCAAAGGCAACTATCTACCTATCGCGCCGAGACGCATCCTTAGCGGAGCGTTTTTTATATAATAGGGAACGCAGTTTCCTATTATACAAAAAAGGGCACCCGATACCGGGTGCCCTAATCAGAATATCCAATTATCCCTTATTTTCTTTTTGATCTAAATATTTGTTCAGCGTATCCACAACTGTATTCAGATTATATGGCTTAGCGATATAATCATCCAGCTGATTCTTCATGATACGCTCCTTATCTCCAAACATTGCTCTTGCAGTAACAGCAATGATAGGAAGACGCTCTTTACGATTTTCAGCCTCTATCTTACGAATCTCCTGTGTAGCTGCGATACCATCCATAACCGGCATCTGAACATCGAAAAGTGCTGCATCGTAACTCTTTTCCTTATAAAGCTCAACAGCCTTGAGACCGTTCTCTGCTATATCATAGGAGAATCCAGCCATACCGAGAAGCTTTCCGATAACCTGCTGATTTACAGGCTCATCCTCAGCAACAAGGATTCTTGCATTTCTTCCATTAGCATTATTGATGGAGTAGATAGCTGCTTCCTTCTCAGCCTCTGCTTCTCTCTCAGCCTCTGCCTCTGCAGGCTTAACAACCTTTATAGGAATCTCAGCTATAAATGTGGAACCTATTCCTTCCTTACTCTGAACAGTAATAGTACCATTCATAAGCTCTGTTATCTGTCTTGAAATAACAAGACCAAGTCCGGAACCACCATATCTACGTGTATCAGATCCATCAACCTGTGAGAATCTCACGAAGAGTTTACTCATATTTGCATCTGATATACCGATACCCGTATCAGCAACAGCTATACGGAGTTTTATCATATCGTCCTTATCATCAAGTGCTGCAATCTTAACTCTTACACCACCATCTGATGTGAACTTGATAGCGTTTGAAAGCAGACAATTGAGTACCTGCTGTATACGCTGACCATCTGCACGAACCAGCTTCGGCATGTTGTTACCGAAGGACAGATCAAGTGCGATATTCTTACCATTAGCTGCAGGAACATGAGAAGCAACTGTCTCCTCAATAGATGCCTTGATATCACATATTTCTTCCTTGATCTTATATTTTCCAGCCTCCAGCTTACTGATATCAAGGATATCATTAATAAGTCTGAGAAGGTTATCAGCACAGCTCTTAGCTGTGATAAGATTATCTCTGTAATCAGCCTGAAGATCATCAGCCATAAGTGTGAGCTGGATCATTCCAAGAATACCATTGATAGGGGTACGTATCTCGTGGCTCATATTTGCAAGGAACTCTGCCTGAGTCTTGTAAGCTGCATTTGCATCTTCGATAGCTCTTGACAGTTTCGCCTCTGTTTCCTTCTGTTCAGTTACATCTATAACTACCATGTTGATATAATCAGCTTCGGACTTGTACATAACTGTGTTAAATACTTTTCCCAGCTTCTCCATGGTAATCTCAACATCCATCAGGTCTCCCTCTTTGGTTCCTGAAGTATTGTAAGCCTTAAACCATGCATTTATATCCTGAAGGACCTCTATGTTACTCTCCCCAAGAATCTTTCCAATGAAAGCCTCTTTATCGAGATTGAAGTAGCTTCCAAATGTATTATTTGCATCCTCTACCTGATAGCCTGTAACATATCCGGCATGATCCATAATGATCTTTGCCTGAGCAAAACCTATAGGGAGATTCTTGAAGAGCTTTCTATACTTATCACTCTGACTCTTTCCCTTAGACTGTGATGAACCGTTACAGATTATAAAAAATACAGCTACCGCCTGAAGGATAACCATAATGATTCCAACAACCATATTACCGGATGCTACAATACCTATAATACCAAGCACCGCTATAACAGCTGCAGTAATAATGGCGAGCTTCTGAGGCTCCATCTTTCTGATCTTATCCATAATAAATAATACCCCTTCATATTGTATATATGTAAAATGTAATTCACTATATAAAGTATAAAAATGTTATTTTTGATTATATATCACTTCATATATTCGGTCAACAACTTTGTACGCCAAAGGCCGTCAGTTTTTAAAGGTCGCTGCTATGGATATCCCCGGCTCTTTATATGGTATCAGCATTGCCTGAAAAGCATGATACAGATCAGATTTTCCCGGCCATACTGTTTCCTTCAGCTGATTTTTTTCATCCAGCTGATGAAACCAGGAGCCTGTCTTTTTATCCAGAACTACCAGGTCCAGATATCTCATAAAGGAAGCATAATCCTCAGTATACCTTTCTTCACCCGTCACCCTGTATAGGACTGCAGAAGTATTTATCGCCTCAGCCAGTGTCCAGTGCATTCTGTCATGAACAACCGGTTCTCCATCCCAGTCTGTAGTATAGACTATTCCTTCTGCTCCGTCTCTGTTCCATGCATCCGAAACCGCCCTGTCATATAGTTTGCAGGCTTTATGAATGAGAGGATCATCCTTGTCCTTACCACTGGACATACACCACTGAACTATCAGTCTGGCCCATTCTATCCCATGTCCCGGAGTTGCACCATAGGGTTTAAAAGGATCATCCTTTCTGTCAATATTCATATCCAGATCCGGCTGCCAGTCTGAAGTATAATGCTCCGGTATCCTGTAATCATTTTCCTCAGTCCATCTGATAACACGTTCGATTATTCTTCCGGCTCTGTCACGATATTTTTCATCATGAGTAGCATCTGCCACAGCCAGAAAAGCTTCTACTGTATGCATATTTGCATTCAGACCACGATATGTATCCAGCTTTGTAAACTCTGTATTCCAGGTATCGCAGGCCAGACCTTCTTCATCATCCCAGAAGTATTCATCATATATCTTAAGTGCCTCATCCAGAAGCTGCCCGGCTCCTGATATATCTGCAAGTAATGCACTTGAAGCTGCAAGAATTACAAATGCATGTGCATAGCACTGTTTTAAAGGAAGTATATCCCCGGACGCTGTACGTCCTGCATACCATCCGCCACTCACCTTATCACGAAGCTCACCAAGAAGTCCCTTTAACCCCTGCTCGGCAAGAGCTTTACAACCTTCTACTCCCATCATAGAGCCTATACTATATACATGAACCATACGGCAGGTTATCCAGGTCTCCCTGTTTCTGTCCTTCCAGGGGGTTCCATCATCTCCCAGATAGTAGCTTCCGCCTTCGGGTGAAGGAAATCTCCTTCCAAACTCTAAAAGACTGGCTGCATTTTCTTCTAAAAAGCTTCTGTTTTCTTTTGTATCAATAATATATTTTTTATCCATTTATTTTTTAGTCCTTTTTATCAAATAATCTATGTTTTCTTCGTTGTCACAGTTCACATCCTATGATACTATATATATGTTACCGGGAAAAGAGAATATGCTAAAGAAAGGATAAAAATCCATGTTAACACTAGATTCAATTAAGGAGTATGGCGCAGATGTAGAAGAAGGGCTCACACGCTGTATGGGTAACGAGGCTTTATTTCTAAAGCTGGCTTCAACCATTCCTTCAGAAGAAAGATTTACAAAGCTTGCTGAATGTCTTAAAACAAATGATCTGGATGGCGCATTTGAAAATGCACACGCACTTAAGGGTGTTACTGGAAATCTTTCTCTTAAACCGCTATATGATCCACTGGTCGAACTAACAGAACATCTCAGATCAAGGGAAAATATCGACTACACTGAACTTATAAATGAAATAATAAAACAGCGTGACAAACTGGCAGGATTATGTAATTAAAAACAACGAGGTGGTACTTGATCATCAACTGATTAAGTACCACCATTTTATTATTTCCTTTCCTTTATAAACTCTTCAAGTGTCTCTTCTTAGCTAGTTCTCTCTGCCAGGAAGCTGTCAAACTGCTCTTCCGGTACAGGCTTTGAGAAATAATAACCCTGTATGATATCACAGCCCATTTCCTTAAGTGTCAGGTACTGCTCCTCTGTTTCAACTCCTTCAGCTATAACCGGAACTTGAAAATGTTCAGCTATATCAATTATAAGCTCTATCATTCTCATATCCTTCTTTTCACTAAAAGCATTACGTACAAATGACATGTCCAGCTTCAGTGCATCTATCGGAAGATTGGAAAGCATTCCAAGAGATGAATAACCAGTTCCAAAGTCATCCATTTCTATCTTGAAGCCTTCTCCTCTGAATCCGATAACTGTGGATATTACCTGTTCACTGTCTCCTGTATACGCTGACTCTGTTATCTCAAGTATCAGATCCTCTGTTGTCAGTTCATATTTCTCAAGAATTCCGTTAAATATTTCTCTCAGATTCGGCATCAGCATATCTATACGCGATACATTTACAGAAACCGGAACAGCGAATCCAAACTTTTTTTTGCAGGCATGGATATAGGAAGCTGCTTCCTCCCATACATAATAATCAAGATCAGGTATCAGACCGTTCTCCTCCAGAAGTGGTATGAAAAGTCCCGGACTTATCATTCCCAGTTCAGGGTGATTCCATCTGACCAGAGCCTCCGCACTTGTAAGCACAGGCTTATCAGGTCTTACATCAAACTTAGGCTGAAGGAATACCGAGAAATGTTTCTTTGCCAGAGAAGTTCTGAAATCAGCCAGCAGCCTCTCACTGAAGATAAGTTTCTCATGTAGCTCACGGTCATATTCTCCTATAGAAGTATCATACATACCTCTTACGCTGTCCGCTGCCATTTTGGCTCTGTCGAAACGTCTCTCAACGTCTATGGATTTATCTACCTCATAATACACGCCTAATCTCAGATTTATCTTACAATCCGGAGCGTCCACTTCATCACCAGCCAGACCCTCGGACAGTCTTTCCTTAACATCCTCATAATTATCCCTGTGAGGAGCATATATAAGAAATGTATCTGAACCCTGACGGCAGCCAACTCCTCCCAGCTTTCTTGCCTGCTGCTTAACTCTCTCACCTACACGTCTCAGAACTGCATCACCGAAATCCTTTCCATATCGCTCATTTACCATATGGAATCGATTCACATCTACTACCAATGCATCCATCGGTGTATCCTGATAATGATGATCAAAGAGATGCACATAACGTACAAAATATTCAACATTGAAAAGATTGGTCAGGCTGTCTCTTTCAGTAGAACGGATAATACTTCTGTCCTCTGATAATTCGATACATTTATTTACTCTTGCCCTGACAACCTCCGGAGCCGGATAAGGTTTCGGAATGAAATCAAGAGCTCCTAACTGCAGGCATTCTACCTCAGACTTCTTATCCGAAGTAAGAACGATGACAGGAATCATCCTGAAATCAGTGTCCTCTTTTAATCTTCCAATTAACTCTACACCACCCATTCTTGGCATAATAAGATCAAGCATGATAAGTGCGATATCATCCTTACGTTCCTTCAAACATTCAAGAGCGTCGATTCCATCAGCTGCATAAAGTATTTCATAATCATCTTTCAGTAAATTTCCAAGAAGCTCCTGGTTGATCATCTCATCATCTACGATGAGAATGCTCCTTCTGACATTAATTATCTCCTTTTCCTTTAAAAGACTGCTCATGATTTCTTCCATCAGACTAACCTCCTGCTTTTTCTTTTCTTCTGCTGCATCTGATTCATCATCCCTAGTTACTGCTCCTAGACTCTTCAGATTTTTCTTCTCCACATACATGAGCTCATCAGCTCTAGCAAACGGAGCATGGAAATCCTCATCCTCACCTGCCACATACTCTGATAAACCACCGAACACTACCGCACCACCGCTTTCTATGTGATCAACTGAACGACTGTGGAGCAGACCCCTTTAAAAACCCCAAACACTAAAAAACACAAATTGCCTCCTCAATGATATAATACATGTTATATGGTCTACATTCAACACTTTGTATATGCTCATTTAAAGATAATGTTATAAAATTATTTTTTTACATCATATTACATAACGTTTGTTGCGCTATTGTTGCTATCTTTTCATTATAATTCACTATATAATGAAAACTATACGTAACAAATCTATATAATCATCATTTTAAAAGGAGATTTCCAATATGAAAGAAAATGAAGAACTTGGATATAACAACGATTTAGGAAATAA
>CACZOE010000104.1 GCA_902782695.1 uncultured Lachnospiraceae bacterium
ATTTTATGCTGTGATTTTAATACAGGTAAAAATGAAAGTCAAGAAAAATTTATCGTAAAACGATAAAAATATTTTGAAATACATGAACTTAAAGACCGGAATATATAAACTTTGTCGCCGGAAAAATGTAGACTTTATCTGACTTGACAAGGATTTGTCAAATGATATACTAAGTCATGCAGCACTGCAAAAAAATGATTATTATATGGTTAGAAATATGAGTGTTTCATCTAGAAAATGTATGCTTCTGATATGTATTCTCATCATCGGAACTCTTACGGGATGCGGTAGTGGAAAAAGCTCCACAAGTTATGGGCTTTCTGCTGATGATCCGGTACAGATAAGTATGTGGCTTTCCGGTTCAGAGAAACGTCAGAATGCATATAAAGAAATGATAAAACTTTTTAATGAGACTGAGGGGGCATCCCGTGGAATCCAGGTTAGTACATTTTCCTATGAAGATGATGCTGCCATTACGGATGCATTTCATTCACTGACAGATGCAGAAGGTAAAAAGTCTTCAGCTGCAGAAAAGTCCGATAAGGATACCGGTAAAGCTTCTAAGGAGAGTGAAACAGAGAACGGCTCAAAGCTTCCGAATATGCTGGCTGTTACCTCGGGTTCTGAGCTTCTATATGAAAAATCCATCGATTTTGTGGATATAAATGACCTGATAGCTAAAAGTACTAAGGAAGAGATATTTGAGAGTCTTATCTATTCCGGAACTATTGGAAGAGATAATAATTTCAGGCTGCTTCCGGTGGTGAAGGATACCACAGTTCTTGCGGCAGACCTGAACAAGTGGAATGCATTTAAGGCTGATAAGGAACATTATCTGAATGAGCTGAATATATGGGAAGGACTTAGTGTTGTTGGTGAGACTTATCATCAGAGCACAGGAATGAGTCTCTACGGTATTGAAAGCGTTTCAGAGTACATGATGGCTGGCAGCAGACAGCTGGGGAGCGGGCTTATATCCATAGAGAATGGAAATCCGGTTATCAGAACAGATGGCGGAGTCATGAAGACTCTCTGGGAGAACTATTATGTATCATTTATTACTGGAGGCATGTTCAGTCATAATAAGAAGAGACTGAAGGATCTCCAGGATGGATATATCGCTATCGCGGCCATCAGATCCTCGGAGACCAGCGAGCTGGGCATCAGTACAGCCACCGAGGGTGATGCATTTTATATGAATGAATATCAGATACTTCCATATCCGCAGTTCAAGAATCATGACAAGATCTGCCCTGTGGACACCTCGGGTGTGGCGCTTATCCATAATGGCGAGAAAGAGGATATGGCTTCTATCATATTTCTGGAATGGATGCTTCAGGCGGAGAACAACATGCATCTGGCATGTCTTGCAGGAGGTATTCCGGTAAATAAGAAAGCTGCAAATCCGCAGTTTTTCGAGATATACCTGGATAATCATAAAACCGGCATGAGTGAGATGGAAGTCAGTACCATGAGGATAGCTCTGGAGATGACCGTTGACGCTGAGGTTTACGCTCCACCCCTTATTAAGAATTACGGAGAGCTGGTTGACTATCTGGAATCCTCTATGACAAATGAAGCTCATAAGGATAGGGATACTATCGATGATACTGAGGCTATAGGAAACAGTCGTAAGACAGCTCTGGAAAAATATACTTCTGACGAACATTTCGGAGTATGGATAAATGAATTTAAATCACAAATTCCTCAGAATTGATCAGATGATTTATATATAATAACAGAATTTTTTGTAGCTTAATCATGGTATAAAATGCTGTAAATAAATGTTGCTAATATTTTTTAACTATAGTAGAGTTAATAAGTGTCATTTGTATATGAAATGATAATAAAATGAACAGGAGACAGATGAATGGTTAATAGTATTTCAGATTCAATCAAATATGTTGGCGTTGACGATAAAGACCTGGATCTTTTTGAGAGTCAGTATATCATTCCGGAAGGAGTGTCTTATAATTCCTATGTCATTCTTGATGAGAAGACAGCTGTTATGGATACAGTTGATGCAAGAAAGACAGATGAGTGGATGGCAAATGTAAAAGAAGCATTAAATGGAAGAGAGCTGGACTATCTCGTTGTTCAGCATATCGAGCCTGATCATTCAGGAAGCTTCGCTGCAGCTATAAGTGCATTTCCAAATGCTAAAATAGTAGCAACTGCGAAGGCATTTTCCATGCTTCCACAGTTTTTTGACAGCCTTGATATAGAGGGCAGAAGTGTAGTTGTTAAAGAGGGTGATACACTTTCTCTTGGAACACATACACTGCAGTTTATACTTGCACCAATGATTCACTGGCCAGAGGTTATGATGAGCTACGAGCAGAGCGAGAAGGTATTCTTCTCAGCTGATGCATTTGGTAAATTTGGAGCTCTGGATTTTGATGATCCTGAAGGCTGGGCATGTGAAGCAAGACGTTATTATTTTGGAATAGTTGGTAAGTACGGTGTGCCTGTACAGACACTTCTGAAGAAGGCATCCGCACTTGATATAGAGAAGATCCTTCCACTTCATGGACCGGTTCTTCCAATGCCGGGTACCGAGCTTAGCTATTATCTGGATACATATAATACCTGGAGCAGCTACCAGCCTGAGACACACGGGGTATTTGTAGCATATGCTTCAATTCATGGTAACACCGCAAAGGCTGCTAAGAAGCTGGCTGAGCTTCTTGAGGCTAAGGGTGAGAAGGTTGCTATATCCGACCTTTGTCGTGAGGATATGGCAGAGTGTGTAGAGGACGCTTTCAGATACGACAGAATGGTTCTCTGTGCATCCAGTTATGATGCAGGAGTATTCCTTCCGATGCATGATTTCCTTACACACCTTACAGCAAAGACATATCAGAACCGTAAGGTTGCTCTTATGGAGAATGGTTCATGGGCTCCAAGTGCTATCAGAACCATGAAGGGTATCCTTGAGGGAATGAAGGATGTGGAGATACTTGACACATCTGTTACAATTAAATCGGCTTTCAAAGAGTCAGATATTCCTGCTGTTGAAGCGCTTGCTGATGCAGTAGTTGAAGCTGGAAAGTAATATACCTGTCACCTCATCTTTTATGGATGGGGTGATTGCTATGTTAATGTAAATAAGAAATAGGAGAAAAGAAATGGGCGGATTTTTTGCTACAGCATTAAAGGGAGATTCGGTATTTGATCTGTTTTATGGGACTGACTATCATTCACATTTGGGGACAAGACGTGCAGGACTGGTAGTGCACGGAAGAGATGGGTTTAACAGAGCTATTCACAATATTGAAAATGCACCTTTCAGGAGCAAGTTCAGTAAAGATGTGCATGATATGGAGGGAAATCTTGGAATAGGATGTATATCAGATTATGATCCTCAGCCGCTGCTTGTCCGTTCACATCATGGTACCTATGCCATAACTACAGTTGGTAAGATCAACAATTCAGATGAACTTATCAGCGAAGTATTTAAGAGCGGCGGATCACATTTCCAGATGATGAGTACAGGCGAGGTTAACAAGACCGAGCTTACAGCTGCCCTGATAAATAAAAAGGATAATATTATCGAAGGTATCAAGTATGCTCAGGATGTAATCGATGGATCCATGACTATCATACTTCTTACGCAGGATGCAATATACCTGGCAAGGGATAAGTACGGAAGAACTCCGGTTATCCTTGGTAAAAAAGAAGGCGAAGGCTACTGTGCTGCATTTGAGTCCTTCTCATATCTGAATCTGGGATATAAGGATTACAGAGAAATGGGACCTGGCGAGATAGATGTCATGACTCCTGAGGCTGTAACCATTATGGAGAAGCCGGGAGAGAAGATGCGCATATGTACATTCCTGTGGGTATACTATGGTTATCCTTCAGCCAGATACGAAGGCCTCTC
>CACZOE010000105.1 GCA_902782695.1 uncultured Lachnospiraceae bacterium
CCCACATCCAGATCCTTAAGACTATTTGCCGCCTCTATCACAGCCGGTTTTATAACAGTTCCTCCATCTATACCAATTTTATTTATCTCAGAATTGATAGTCTCTTTATCTTCAGCATGAATGAGAGGCTGTCTCCATTTGTAGAGATCACTAAATGTAAGCACTCCCACCATATCATTACGGCGCATATTATTTACTGCTTCCTGGGCAGCATCTACAGCTACATCGATTTTCTTACGCCCAACCTCGGCCCCCTGTGAAGTGTATTCAACGGTTGATTCCATAGGCCCTGAACAGTCGATGACCATAACCATTGCAAGAGAAGGTGCCTCATCAACACCTTTAGGAAGCATGTCCACCGGAAGAGTTCTTTCCAGCGGAGTATCAGTATAACCACCGGGTGCATAACTCTCCAGACCACCTGTAGAGATAAGTCCGCCACCATAATCCCTTACATAGCTTTCAATATTATCTGTAAAGCCCTTCGGCAGATCAGTATAAAAACAGTTATCAATTATAATGGTTTTATACTGCATCATCTCTGGCAAGGTTTCAGGTGCATTTATGGCCGACACTTCAGTAAGGTCGGTATTAAGTCCCTTAAGCAGTGATGCAAATCCGGCACTGTCTTCAGACATTCCCGAAACAAGTAGTGTTTTCTTCGGCGCATCCACCATAGCTGCAGCAACCATACGGTTATTTTCTTCAACGCTGTCGCCCTCAGCCTCAATGGTTATATCTTTTTCTTCTATACTACTGTCACCTGCCACATTCTGAATGACAAATGTATTCTCCCCGGGTACAAGTCTCACCTCTGAC
The DNA here is from genome assembly GCA_902782695.1 of uncultured Lachnospiraceae bacterium. Classification (GTDB taxonomy): domain Bacteria; phylum Bacillota; class Clostridia; order Lachnospirales; family Lachnospiraceae; genus Eubacterium_Q. The sequence goes on from CACZOE010000105.1 coordinate 820, forward strand.
TCTGACTCCACGGTACTGCCCTTCCATACCTTAAGTGTAGCAGCTGTTTCATAGGTGCTGTAAACTGTTACCTTGAGATTGTATCTGTCTCCTGTTGCAAGCTTTTCTGGCATATCAGCAGATTCTATATAAACATCATTTACCTCTTCTTCCTCATACAGTCTGAGACAGAGTTCTATCTCATTATCCTTTATGAGACTAAGTACATTATTTATATCTCCTACAGTTTCTTTTCCATCAGTAAGAAGAACTATTCTTCCATACTTATCATCCGGAAGCATAGCTGATGCGAACTCTACTGCATTTTCTATATTTGTAGCATTCTTTTTAGGAGCAGAGGCTATCTGAAGATACTCAGGCTCAGAATTCATAAACTGATCTGTCATGGCATCTCCACCAAATGTAACTATTCCGAAGGAATTACCCTTTGGCATATTTGTGATGACACTCCTCAGATATTCTTCCTTCCTGCTGGTGCTGGCAATTGAACTGTCTGACATATCAACAAGGAATACAGTTGCATTTCCTTTACGTTTCCCAGGAAGATTTATTCCAATAATAGCAAGAATCATAAGCAGTATAAGAACCGCTCTTGCCACAAGAGGAAGTTTTCCCACTTTCCTGTTTCTAAGCAGATATATGACTGTATTTATTACTATCAGAATCAATGCAAGAATAAGAGCCACTCTTCTGAGAGAGCTGTATCTGAATCCATAGCCGTTTGCAGCTGCATTTGACACCGACTCAGCTGTCACACTTCCATCAGCTTCCGTAACAGGAAATCTTACTACAAAGAAGGAATCCCCCATCTTGTAAAGTCCTGCCTTCTTGTAATCCCTGACATTTGAAATATGTGGACGAACGCCTTCAGGTTTTACATTCTTATCAAGAGAAACACTCGGAGTGATCATGCCACCAGCCTGGATGTAGGTCTCCTGAACCGATCTTTCGTTTGTGAGATAACTCATACTGTCTGCAATAAATATCGGAAATTCTGCCATTAGCGGGAACTCGCTGTCTCTAACATCAAATCCCAGTACGATTTCCTTTATTCCGTCATGCTCACCATAGTAGCCCACAACGCCTTCGCTTCCATCCTCCAGAGTAACCACCATCAGTTTCTTTCCCCAGGAAGGAAGGTCCAGAGCATTTAGTCTGCTTGCGCCAAAAGAAAAGTCTGACATACTATTTATCAGATCCTGAGTTTTAACATTTACTATTGCTCCCTGGATTTCTTTGCTGTCAGCATCGCTATAACCCAGAACCAGACGAGGCATAGCATTTAAAACAAGCTTTGCGTTGTCATAGATTCCAACAGTTTTTCTGTCACCAAGAAGAGCGTCTGCATCTGATTCAGATTTTAAAAGTGTGTTTCCTGTTGCAGCGCTGTAAGCCTTCTCAACATATATATTTCCGGCACCAAAGAGATATGCTTCATAATCATTTTCAGTTTCAGTCACCGCAAAGGTTTCATTATCCCTGTCAAGACCATCTATTTCAGATACATAATCTTTACCGGTAAACCTGACACTGCTTATCTCACCTCTGACATACCCCCCCTCCAGCTCTTTATCCAGCATAAGCACTGAACCACTTTTTTCAGAAGTGCTGTTAATGGTACGTACCTCTACCAGTCTGTCATTTGCATCGTAAAGAGAAATGTCAAATACAGCATCATGCTCTCCAATGATTTCATAAGAAAGAGCCACGTCATAAAGCCCTTTCTCATTTTTCTTTGCAGACATCTGGGAAAGGGTTACATTGTCTGAAGCTTCTCCATATACATATATATCCATAGGATATCTGGCTGACAGTTCTTCCAGAGAAGCCGCTCCGGCACCATCAGTAAATACAAATATTCTCTCAGCATTCAGTGACTCTATCAGACCTTCCGTTTTGGAAAAATCTCCGGAAGCATCCCCACACTCCATCTGGTCAAGCAGTTTCTTTACTCTGCCCTTGTCCTGAAGTGAATTTGCCAGAAGTTCCACTTCTCCACCGGCGCTGATAAGAGACACCTCACCGGAGGACATCTCCACATAATCCTTCGCATCCTTAACAGCCTGCTCAAATCTGGTCAGTCCGTCCTTTGTCCTAAACTGCATGCTTCCTGTGGTATCGATTATTATCAGAGATTTTCTCAGTTTATAATCGGCACTCTTTTTTATCACAGGAGACATGGCGGCAAGCATCAGAAAAAGAAGAGCTCCTATCTCGAGAAACATCAGAATGTTCTTGATAAGTCTCTTTGAAAACTTAGCACTCTTTTCATTTTTCTCAGCATCTCTCCATAAAAGAAGAGATGGTATAACCTTTCTGGTTCCTTTGGGTTTCATCAGATATAGAATAATAATGATGGGAACACCAATTAGAAAAACCAGTGGCATAAGTGTACCAAATGTCATGTCATTACTCCGCTAAGTATAGGTAACTTTAAATAAAGTATTCTCTCAGATCTTCAAATATAATCTTTGATAAGGGGGCACCAGTCGAACATAGCACTGCACCGGCCCCGGCACTGAGCGCCTTTGATTTAATCTGTTTTGTATATTCATCCAAAGCTTTTTTATAATCCCTGATAGTTCTGTTATCCAGGGTAAGTCTCACTTCTTTCGACTCACTTTCAGAATCTATAAACTGGAAGTTACCGGTTTCTTCAATTTCCAGTTCCTCTTCAGACAGTATCTGAAGAAAGACAGGCCGGATGTTTCTGATTCCAAACAGCTTTATAATGTCTTCTTCAGAATCAAGAAAACCTTCATCCATAAAATCTGAAATAACAAATCCCAGTCCACCTCTGGATCTGATAGCCTTTTTCAGGGATGAATATATGGAAATGCTTCCATCTGGTTTAATATCCTCCAGCCATTTCTTAAGTATCCTGATTCCGGTATTTCCAGCAGGAACTCTGAATGTATATGCTGGATTTTTAAGGTCAGTAACATATACTGCATCCCTTCCGGACAGGGCTGTGAAGCTTATAACCTCTGTTATCTCAGCCATAAGTGTACTCTTCAGTTTCCGTCCGAATTCCATAGATCTGCTGGTGTCCAGATAAATATTTACGCGCCCTTCCTTTTCCTCCATATATTCCTTGATAAAGAGCTTATCAAGACGGGCATAGGCATTCCAGTCCACATATCTCATATCATCTCCAGGGATATATTCTCTGTAACCTGAGAATTCTGCAGAACG
>CACZOE010000106.1 GCA_902782695.1 uncultured Lachnospiraceae bacterium
ATAGTTGGTGCAGATACAGTTGTATCATTGGATGATAAAATACTTGGTAAGCCAGTAGATGAAGAGGATGCATTAAACTGTCTTATGAATCTTTCAGGACGCACACATGAAGTATATACAGGTGTTAGCTGTATATATCTAAAATATATTTCTGATCAGGAAGAATTTATTGAGAATGATTCTTTTAATTTTTATTCTAAAACTAATGTAAAAATGTATGATTTTGATGACCAGGATGCTCTGGATTATATAGCTACGGGTGAACCTATGGATAAAGCCGGATCGTACGGAATACAGGGAATAGGTGCAAAACTTGTGGAAAAAATTGATGGTGATTATAATAATGTAGTTGGATTTCCGCTGAGCAGGTTTTTAAAGGAACTAAGTGGACGTGGGTATATTTCTTATAAAACAGAGACTGAATTAACAACATATAAATATCATAATTATAACAATTCAATATATAATAATTTTGCATATAAGAAGTTAGAAATTAATGATGAAATATACGAAAAATATGCATATAATATATATTCTGATCAAAATAATAAATATATAAATAAAGAAAATAATAAAAATATAAATGATTACCTTGATTTACCTGAAGGAACCAGAATAGAATTAATTGATGGAACATTTTATAATATGGCAGCTCCAGATGTGTTACATCAGGAAATTTGTGGAAATATTTACATATGTTTATCTGAACATATAAAACATAATAACGGTGGTTGTAAAACCTATATAGCGCCGATAGATGTTCAGTTAGATACAGATGATAAAACTATGGTTCAACCAGATGTTTTAATTGTATGTAATAAAGATAATATTACCAAGCAACGGATTATTGGCGCTCCAGATCTTATTGTAGAGGTATTATCACCAAATAATTATATAATGGATACCGTAATAAAGCTTCATAAGTACAATAAAGCTGGTGTCAGAGAATATTGGATTGTAGCACCTGATGAAAGATATACTATAGTATATAGATTAGAGAATTCTTTTGAAGATATGAATATTTTTAAATTTGATGAAGAAATACCTGTAGGAATATGGGAAGGAAAATGCAAAATAAAAATATGTGATTTTGTGTGATAAAGCCATGCAATTGCCAATCCATGCGAAAATAAAGCCATGCAAATCGCTGAACATCGGCGATAAACGCCGACCGGCAGCTTAACTGCCTTAAAGTTCAGCGATTCCGGGCTGTCGCCCATATAAAATATCAAGATAAGCGTCTTTTTAACGTGCAAGCACGTACAAAGTCACTTCTCTTGAATTTTGCATGGCTTTATTTTCGCAAAACTATGGTTTCACGAATAAATATGTGTTATAATGTAGCTGCTACTCTATATTGGGTTTGTTTTATTATTTTATAATTATGGAGATTTTGTTATGTCTGAATCTTATGCAAAACAGCTTTCTAAAAAACAGATACTTGAACTTCGTTCGATTCTTTCGGACCTTCCACCATATGTTAAGGATTTCATGCGTTCTATAGAAACTACAACACAGCCAAGAACACGAATTGGTTATGCACATGATATAAAATATTTTCTTGAATTTCTTCAGAGCGAAAATCCATATCTTAAAAAGAAGGAATTATTTGAAATAACCTGTGATGATCTGAATAAATTATCAGCCAGAGATTTTGAGGAATATCTGGATTATCTCTCCTATTATGTACGTAACGGACGTGAATATACTAATGATAATGCTTCAAAAAAACGTAAACTTGTTGGTATAAGAAAGTTTTTTTCTTATCTGTATATAAATGATATGATCACTCAGAATGTTACAGAAAAGGTAAAAACTCCTAAAATACATGAAAAAACTATAACCCGGATGGAAGCAAATGAAACGGCTGATTTTCTTGATACTGTTGAGTATGGAAATAATCTGACTGAACGTCAGCAAAAATTTCATGAGCGTGATAAGGTACGTGATCTTGCTCTTCTCACCCTTATGCTTAGTACCGGTCTACGTGTATCTGAGACTGTTGGGCTGAACATTGACGATGTCGATTTTGATAATGCACGAGTCAAGGTTACCAGAAAAGGTGGAAATGAGGCTTTTGTTTATTTTTCTGATGAAGCAGCCGGTTATATAAAGGATTATATTAAAGAGCGTAGAGAAATAGTTGCTGTTGATGGACATGAGGATGCACTCTTCCTCTCCTCTCATAGAAAAAGAATTACTGTCAGAACAGTGGAAAACATGGTGAAAAAATATGCTCAGGTTTCTACTCCATTAAAGAAAATAACGCCTCATAAGCTCAGAAGTACTTATGGTACAGCACTTTATCAACAGACATCTGATATCTATCTAGTTGCTGAAGTACTTGGACATAAGGATGTAAATACAACAAGAAAGCATTATGCAGATATGGATGAATATCGTAAACGAAAGTCCAGAAACGCTGTTACGTTAAGAGAAAATAGCGAAAACAACTAAAAACCAAAAAAAATAGAAAAAAAGAGCTGTAGCATATAGCCACAGCTCTATCTTGTTATATTTACTACTTAGTTTTAAACTTGAGAATCTTCTTATTACCATTTGCATCTATAACAACAAGCGTATTCCACTTACCCTTTTTCTTAAGCTTCTTCTTATAAGATTTAAGCTTAA
>CACZOE010000107.1 GCA_902782695.1 uncultured Lachnospiraceae bacterium
CATTCCTGCTCAGCTCTTAATACTTCTATATCTTTCATTTCTTTCTACTTCAACCCCGGTACATATTTCTACTTTCTTACACACACCATGACCAGAAGACGGACACAACTACCGTTATTTTATCACATTTCAAATAATAGAAAAAGACTACTCATACCAACTGTGAGTAGTCTTTTTCATGACGGCTATCACCGAGAAAAATAATTGCTCAATGTATATAGAATGCCTGCAACCTGGTGAATATTCCATTTAAATAGGCAGCACTAGACTGGTTGTATTCTTAATTCATTTAATAAATCAGGTAATTGATCTACTATCTTCTCGATAGAACCAGCTGTTAGATAAGATGAATTTAGTTTACCTTTATTGTATTTATAAATTGTACCTTGTGAAATATCGACCAGGTATTTTGAATAGAATCTTTCCCAACTTATATATTCATTACTATTAGCATAGTTATAAGTTTCATCTAAAATTTTTCTATCAACATCGAGTATATTCGAGCAGAGCAGTATATATTCAAACGATTCAGGTGCATATATGACGCAATCTTTTTTGTTTGATTTGATATATCTGAATATTTTACCTATTTCAGCGCCAAAAGCAGCGCCATCAACAATTGCAAGGATAGCATCTTTTTCAGAGACTACCTTTTCATATATTTTTGATTTACCGTTTGATGTTATACATTTGTCACCAAATATATGATGATAAAAATCGAAACCGGAGTTAGAATCTTCAGTTATTATAGTATTTACGTTATAATCTCTATTCAATTCAAAATTATATAGTTTATACATTTCATTATAAACTTTATGGAACGACTTATACTTTTGAGTATCTGATACGTCTTTTAAGCCATATATTTCGTCAATGCTATATGAAAGCTCATACAAATCATCTCTTGTAACTATAACGAAATAATTATCTGATTCCGAAAGAAGTTCAGCAAAATCTTTGGATTTTGTGAATGTACTATTTTCATCAATGAAAATGATACTGTTGCTAATAGATTTTAGAACAACTTCCCAATCAGGTCCGGATAAAACTTTGCATGGTACATCTGATTTAAGTGTAATTCCGGAAGAAGTACCAAATGATTCGTATTGACTGATAAGACGAATTAATTCTGTTTTACCTGTAGCACTAAATCCTTGAATAACAGTAATGTTTCTTTTTACTGTCAGGAAATAGTGTACCTTTTTGTTATATATTTCTATGTCATATTTTCCAATCATGTATAAACACCTATAATAAATGATTTATCAGAACTTTTTCATTTAACTCTGCTAAATTATGAGCGATATCATTGGTATTGGCAATTTTAACTTCAAATGGTTCATCACCAAAATCCATTAAATAACCCAATCTGATGGTTATATCTTTGGTTTTAGCTATTTCAAGAATCCACTTAGCACAATTATCGCCACAAGCAGATGCATTAAAAATATGATTTGGATCATTATTTATCAATATTAAAGTTTTGACTCCGCCGGAAAGTCTTTCAGGTGGGATAGGGCCCAAAAATGGACTATCTATCAAATTTGCACCTATAACATCTGACTTATCGACATCTTTAATCATTTCTGATGTGAGTTCGTCGGTAATCCAAGAATCTTCGTATGTGTTATTAAAGTATATATCCGGTACGCTGATATATCTTTCATCAGTCATATCACCATAATATATATGTAACATAATTATAGTTCCTCTCAATATTACGAATATCTATTATTTATTGATTATATCACTTTCGCCAAACACTAATCTACAATTATTATTTCTCTATTCGTTTTCTTCCCAACCTTTACATACATCTACTTTCTTACACACACCCTGTACAATTGTTTCTCCAGCTTATATCTGGTCATTATTTCTTTGTTCAGATATTCAATGCTGAAATCCTTGAAATAGTATCTGATATCTTCTTCATCGAAGAATCTCTTAATTGTAGTTCCTATGGTTTCAAAGACATGGTGTTCTATCTCTTTTCCATCTCCGGCTCCATGATTTACATCATCTATCGAATTCACCCGGAGGATAAGATGACCACCGGGAGTTAATATTCGACGAATATCTGAAATGATACTCTTGGTATCCGCATCATTGAAATAATGCAGACATAG
>CACZOE010000108.1 GCA_902782695.1 uncultured Lachnospiraceae bacterium
ATCAGCTCCCACTACTCCCGGAAGATCTATAAGTGCTATATCCTCAAGGATATTTACATCCGGTCCCTCCGGTGTCTCACCTATATAAAGAGGAAGTCTCACTATAACCAGCTCAGCCTTTTCCCCAGAAACATCCATAGTTTTAACAAAATCAACACTGGTAGTTCCCGGTTCAACTGCACTCAGTACATATTTCACTTTAGAACCACTGGTTTTTCCATCCGGTGTCACCGTGACTTTGCTTTCATCTGTTATCCGCGGCTCCCAGCTGATTTTTGGATTATTTTCATCCTTTAACTCAACTATAATATTCCTATCCTCCTTGGTATAAGTCATAGGATATTCTGAGTCATTAAACACGTGACCTCGCTGCTTAGGTTTTCTAAAAAGCGCGATAAGAAGGATAATAAGAGCTATCAGCAGGACAGCCACTATACTTATGATAATAATGTGCTTCTTTTTCATATCTTCCTCTCACTTTGTGACACTTACCAATACGCCACCATTTTTATTCTGAAGTAACTCTGGCAAGACTTACCGTGCCATTATCGTTAAATGTAACCTTTATTTTCTCTGTAATCTTTAAAGAGCTGCTTGACAGAATTATCTCTGTAGTTTTAACAAGTGCTCCCTCGGATAGATTCTGGGTATTATCTGAGCTTCCGCTCTTACTTACCATGGCATATTCCTTACCACCATCACTGGAAAATGAGAACTCTGCATTTCCATCCGGACTTTCCAGTGTCCAGTCCCCTTTACCTGCAGCAAAGAATATGTCGCCCTTAACAGGATTTTCACCTTCCTCACCTGCATTACCTGCATTGTTAAGTATTACCGGGTTTGAGGTTGACTCTCCTATAACATCCGGACCCTTTATCAGAACCGGATTTTCGAGACAGCTAAGACTGATACCCGAGGCTGTATTAGATACATAAAGCGGAAGTGTCACCGTAGCAACAGCAATCTTTGTACCTGCCACATCCAGAGCTCTTACAAAATTAACTCTCGTAGTTCCGGAAGTCTTCGGGCTGATAATGAATTTAGCCTTTCCTCGTTTTTCACTGCCCTTCTGGGCAACTTCGACAATACCATCCGTCTGGATTTGAGCCTCCCAATTAAGCTTCGGAGTCCTGTGTCCATCCAGTTTCAGCTCTAAGTTTCCTTTTTTAAACATGTAACTAAATGGATAGTCAGAGTCAGCTAAAGTATCATTATTTTTTCTGGAACTCCTTATTCCTATAACAATAAGCGCAGCCAGAATTCCCACGAGAATTATCATGGCTATAATGAAGAATTTCTTTTTCATGATCGTAATTTTTCCTTTTTTTGATGAGGGTTCCCAAAAAACCCTTAAAAGTTCAAAATTCATTTCCTGCAAGCAAGAACGCATTTTGACCTATGACACTTATGTCATTATGATACCATATATATGAAAATGCAAGCCAAATATGACACTTGGAGATATGCTTCCAACTGTCATATTTGATCATTTTACATACTATTTCACTTTGCCATCTGCTTCTCAGCACTGGCTGTTTTATGAAGTGACTTCATAAAGTTACGGGCAATATTATTGGTATCAACAGTCATCTTCCCTGTTTTAAGCTTATCCCTGATAAAACCATAGGACATTTCTTCCAGATGATTTTTCTTTACATATTCCTTCACACTATTTCTGAGGGTTGCTCTCGCCTTAGGATTTCTGAGATCTTCAAGAGCTACAATTCTTTTATTCTTTTCATCGGAACATTGAATCATATACTTATCATAAACTGTTTTTAGCATAATATCAGTTACAACATCAAGTCTTTTCTCTCTGGTATCCAAACCATCATTATGCTTCAGCTTATGAAATGCAACTTTGTAATCTGTAACGATTTTTGCTCCAAGTGCAGTATCCCTCGTATCCTTAAAGTCCTCAGTTGTCAGGCCCCTATCCTTTAGAACAAGTCTCGTCAGCTCCGGATCACGTTCCATCATGCCTTTCATTCTGTTCATCATCTCATTATTTGCAATAAATGTATC
>CACZOE010000109.1 GCA_902782695.1 uncultured Lachnospiraceae bacterium
AGGAGATTTATCAAGTCTCTGAGTCAGCTCCAGATATCCACAGATAGCGGTAAGTGGTGTTCTTATATCATGAACCACATTTGTTATTGCATTCTTCAGGCTTTCATCTCCCTGCTTATAGCTATGATACATGTCTCTGAGTCTGGTCAGAGTCTTGTTCATCATACTCGCCAGATAGGTGATACTTCTGTCCCGGCTTGAAACTCCAAGCATGGTATCACTATCCAGTGAAGCCCTTTCTTCAAAATCCTTTGCCAGTTCCATCAGTGACATTCTCATAACACATATTTTTATTATCAGCGCGGCATTAATGCACACACTGATCAGCAGGAAATATTTCATAATCATTCTCCCAGGATTAATAATTCAACACACGTATTGGTGTAACATTATAATAATATATCACCGCATCAAATCTGTCACCCTGAATCAAACTTATACGATCATCTTTTCTCATTCCAGTAGCTGCACTATAGCCTTCGCCAACCAGTCCCATAAATCCATTCTTATAAACTCTTTTATAAACCTCACTGTTTGTATCATCTATTTCTTTAAAGTTGAGACAGTAGCTCTCTTTGTCAAAGAATTTAGCCTGATATGCAAGTATATCATCTGAACAGAAATTAAAATCCTGACGAAGATATTCGTCATCATAGGTTCCGGATACATGGATATTTACACAAGCATTATAGTAGGCTGTTCCCACACAGAAATAGCTTCCTTCAAATATCTCATCTATGAAACCGCCCATCGCAGTGACACCATATCCATCCTGATTTCCTCTCATAACGTGTCCATTATGAGCAGTTATTATTATCTGTGAATAACCTCTTTTTTCTTCCAGTTCATAGAAGCTTTTCAGATTTTCTGCCATAGAGCTATCTCTGTGACTGGAATAGGCACTTGCATCTGTATTAAAGTCCGGAGCAGTAATCCCCTGTATAACAGTGTCCAGGATTATACCCACGTAACCAAGTTCCTGACTACCTTCAGCCTTGACTCCTTCTCTTAAATCTTTAAAAAAGTCTATCTCTTTTGTGTAATCATAATCCTGATCAGCACTCATTTTTTTAAGCCGCTTTATTTCTTTTTTGGAAAATGTACCCTCATGAGATTCAGCAAAGGAAACAAGATATGACACATTCCTATTGATTCCCTGCATATCTACTCCGTATAAAACAACCGACTCCTCATATGACTTCCCCTGGTTATAGTCTCTCATCCACTGAAGCAGTTCTACCATCTGCTTAGTATCATATAAAGGATAATCTGTTCTTCCCAGTACCTCGGTTAGATCCGTATCATCACTATGAATTGCGTCATTTATTTCTGCAGCTTCGCCAGGTGACATCTCAAATGCAATACTATGACATTTCCCTGTTTCTACCAGCTTCTGAAGCATCCTCAGTTTATCTGTCTGAAACTCACAGTTTCCATGGGTAGCTTCCCCTATTCCAACTACCTTTGCATCCTCTGGAATCTTTAGCTCCTCAAAGGTCTGGGCATATTTCTCTATGCCATCTATTTTTTTCGTTGTTGAACCGATAGTTCCCGAAACAAGAGCAACAAGCAGTCCTATATAAACTACCGCAAAGATTAAGAGACCAGTCAGTAGTAATCTATATTTTTTCATTTATCCTTTTAATACCTTTCCTCTATTTTAAATCTCTCTTATTAATCTTTGAGGTTCCAAAAAGTAATGCCAATGCAATAATTACGACCGATATAATTATCTGAGTTACAGATCCGGGATTTGCCTCCTCATCGGAAAGTCCTGTATGTACAAACCACTGTCCCAGCACAGATGTGTTATAAATAACTGCTGCAATTTTAAGTGCTACTCCTTTTGAAATCATAATCAAAAGATTTCCAAATGTAATCATATTAAAGTTTACATTTAACAGAAGAAATGAAATAATCGTACTTCTTATCGGCTTCTCCAGACGGAAGGACAGTGAATAAATAACTGTAACATAACCTATAATCGCTAAAAGAAAAATGAGCATTTCCAGAAACCACTCAGCATTTGGACGGCCACCACCAAACAGACCTGATATGAAATGTAATACCCACATAATGCCTGCTGCACTAAGCTGTGTAAGAAGCCCCGCTCCATATATCTGCTTCTGGGTAAATCCTGCGATCAGCTTGTTCTTTATGGATCCTTCTGTATACTCTTCACATATAAAAAGTGGAGTATATATGGTAAAGAATGCTACTATTGCCGCACTGATAAAAAACATTCTTCCTGTCATGGTCATTCTCTCGAATACTCCACCAAGATTCAGACCATTATTAGTAAAAAGA
>CACZOE010000110.1 GCA_902782695.1 uncultured Lachnospiraceae bacterium
AGTTCTGGAATACCATCGCAATATCTCTGTCCTTAGGCTATACATAGTTACAAAGCTTGTCACCGATCCAGAGCTCACCAGAACTAATATCCTCAAGTCCGGCAATCATTCTAAGTGTTGTTGACTTACCACAACCTGATGGTCCAACGAAGATTACAAACTCCTTATCCTCGATATCAAGGTTGAAGTCCTTAACAGCGTTGAATCCGTTAGGGTAAATCTTGTAAATGTTTTTTAGCTGTAATCCTGCCATTTCACATATCCTCCTAATAGCATGTAGCTTATTATTTTCAATTTCAACTTTGTATATAATAATACTTTTTCATACAATAGACTATAGCTGTCTTGCATAAATAATTGAAAGAACTTTTGTTCATATTGTCCATTGACTGAATCATTCTATCACTTTTAGACAAAAAAAGGTGATTTAAAACCACCTTTTAATGCACTGTTTTGTGATAGTTTAACCAAACATATTACAAAAGTATTACTAAATCTACTGGCTTACTATGTCATTATCAGTACCAATAATAACAATAGCTTTAGCCCCATCCATAGCCGCGTCACACTCGATAGAATCTGGGCTTCCGAACTCTACAGGGGCATTTTCTATAACCGTATTCAGGTTACTTCCACTACCCTCTTCAGTCACTATTATCTTGGAATTTTCCCAGCTGTTTCCAAAGAGATTACCAACTTCTACATTCTGAAATCCTGCTGCGACAAACTTGTCCTTCCATGCTCCAGCCAGGCCCTTTGTATCAGTTGCATTCAGTATAACTATCTTATCTTCATACGACAGATCTACTGATTCAGCACTTTCAACAGTCTCCGCCTCGCCATCAAAAAGCAGGGCATCATAATCATCCGCATCTGAACCAGAGGCAAGTGAATCATCCGAACCACTGACCAGAACAGACTCATCTACAGTCACTTCATCCTCATTTTCAGCCTCAGCTGTAAGCGTATATCTGAGCAGATATGCTCCCATCGCGAGAATAACCAGTCCAAGTATTATAACAATCGCTTTTAAAAAGAACGAAAAAAATATACCAACAGCACTTTGTTTCTTTTTCTTTGCCATCTTTTCTCCTCCTGTTTTCGAATAGAAAGTATATCAAAACCTACTGAGTATTTCAAGAAAAACAAAAAAACATTCATTTAATTATATTTTTAAATATGATAAACTATACCTATATATAATAATGTATAAAAAACATGGAGAAATATATGAAATCTATACTGATTACCGGTGCCTCCAGAGGTGTCGGACGGTCACTGGCGCTACTTTCAGCCAGGTCAGGTTATGATAAGATCATTCTTACCTGTCATAAACAGCTGGAAGAACTTGAAAAAACAAAAAATGAAATAGAGATGGATGGTGGTCCGGAGTGTCTCATATCCTGTGGAGACATAAGCAGCATAGAATATGTAGAGTCTCTCAGAGAGCTTTCCGGTCCTGTAGATGTTCTGATAAACAACGCCGCCATCTCGCTGACAGGTCTTTTGATGGATATGACCCCTGATGAGTGGTCTCATATAATAGGAACAAATGTAACCTCACTATATAACACCTGTCACACTTATATTCCAGATATGATAAGGAATAAAAGTGGCAAGATCATCAACATCTCATCTGTCTGGGGATTAAGAGGTGCTTCCTGCGAGGTAGCCTACAGTGCAACAAAGGGAGCCGTCAACTCATTTACCATGGCTCTCGCCAAGGAACTCGCTCCAAGCAACATACAGGTAAATGCAGCCGCCCTTGGTATAGTTGATACTGATATGAACTCTCATCTTACTGATGAAGATAGAGAAGATATATGCAGTGAAATCCCAGCAGGGTACATTATGTCAACCGACGAGGCTGCAGGTTCAATCATGAAGCTTCTGGAAATGCCGGCTTATTTTACGGGGGAAATAGTTAAAATAGACGGCGGATGGCAATAAATCACATTTAAGAACGGAGAATGTATATGAAAGATACTTATGTGGAGTTTTTCTCGGATGAAGCACTGGAAAATGTAATGTGTCTCCTCCAGTATAAACCGGCAAGAGTTGTTTATCTGGGATATAAGGTTACCATGGTAACCAGAAAAATGAAGAGCCTTCAGAATTTTGCGAAACTGATGTCTCCGGAAACTGTTCTGGAATTTATAGAAGTTCAGAGAGATAATCTGGACAGCTGTATCAATGCTCTTTCTGATGTTGCCGACAGATATCCTGACGCATACTACGAACTGACAGGCGGCGGAGAAATGCTTCTTATTGCATTTGGTTTTCTCAGTGCCACAAGAAAGCTGAAAACTCTCCGAATAGATCCGTATACCGGTCTGGAAGTAAATATGCTCCCTGGCGAAAAGCCTACCCAGCATAAAGACAAACTAAAAATATCCGTAAAGGAAAATATCATTCTGCATGGTGGACAGCTCACCCGTCAGACCGGAAGCTACTCTACCTGGTCTTTTACTTCTGACTTTAAAGAGGACATTAGAACTATCTGGGATATCGCAAAAAAACTGGAACATAAATGGAATAAGTACTGTTCTGTAATAGAGGACGTTATCAAATCCAACCCCTGTGACGAAACCGGTTTCTATATCCTTCCAAAATCAGCCCTGGGTGAAGCAGGTACTCTTCTTGTAAAGCTGAACACTAAAGGTATGTTAAAAGACTTTAGCCAGGACCCAAAAAGAATTCGTTTCAGATTTAAAAGCAGTTCCATAAAGCACATCGTAACAAAAACCGGTAACATCCTTGAGCTGCACGTATATGAAGTTGCTTCCAGAGCTCCTGAAGTATTCACAGACCAGATAATCGGAGCCATGATCGACTGGAACGGAGATAAAAGTGAAGAAGAAAAACAGATATACGTATCGGATTACGAAAGATATATGCACAGTACCTATGATACGATAAATGAGATAGATGTAGTACTCATGAAACGGTCCGCTCCGATATTTATATCCTGCAAGAGCGGAAAAGCCGGCAGCAATGCACTGCATGAGCTTGAGACCGTTACCAGAAGATTCGGCGGAAAATATGCCAGCAAAGCACTGGCTATGGCACTTCCTCTGGAATCTTCACAGAGCGGAAGTTCTTTCTTCAGGGAAAGGGCAAAGGAAATGCATATATGGGTCATCGATAATATCTATCATATGACCGATGAACAGTTGTTAAATAGACTTATTAAGCTTCAGCCATAAAAAAATCAGACGGGTCATCCCGTCTGATTTTTTTATGGCATGACACTGCGGCTCGCTGGTCGCTTCGCTCCACAAAGGTCAGCCCTCCTTCGGAGAACTGACCTTTGCCAGATTAGCAAACTTGGTGTAGCGGCTGAGCCATGCGAGTTCTACCGGTCCGGTAGCTCCGTTTCTCTGCTTAGCTACTATTATCTCAGCTACTCCGGGCTTTTCTGTAGTGTCCGGATTGTAGTAATCATCTCTATATATAAACATTACAACGTCGGCATCCTGCTCGATAGCTCCTGACTCTCTCAGATCGGCAAGCACAGGTCTGTGGTCCGGTCTTGAGTCAACAGCTCTGTTCAGCTGGGAAAGAGCTATTACAGGAACATTTAATTCTCTTGCCAGAGCCTTAAGTGAACGTGACACTTCTGAAATAAACAGCTGTCTGGACTCCACTTTTTCACTGGAGCTCATGAGCTGCAGGTAGTCGATAATGATAAGTCCTATACCCTCTGTCTGCTTAAGCTTACGGCACTTGGTTCTCATTTCAGCCATGGTAATAGAAGAATTATCATCTATAAATACATTTACTTTTGCCAGGTCATCAGCAGACTTGATTATCTTTGTCCAGTCTCCATCCGATATATCGCCTGTTTTCAGAGTTCGAGCCTCTACCATGGAGTCAACTGCTACAAGTCTTGTTCCCAGCTGCTCGCAGCTCATCTCCAGCGAGAAAATAACTACAGGAACCTCTTCTCTTGTAGCTACATGATGCGCAATATTCAGGACAAATGCAGTTTTACCCATAGCAGGTCTTGCTGCAACCAGAAGGAGTTCACCTCCATGCAGACCTGTAAGCATATTATCCAGATCTGTAAAGCCTGTTCTGAGTCCGTTTATCTTGCCCTTGTTCTGTGAAGCAGCTTCTATCTCACCGATTACATCTACTATTACATTTTTTATGGATTTAAAATCTTTGGAACCTGTTCTTTTCTGCATCAGTGCAAATATGTCTGATTCAGCCTTTTCCATGATAGAACTGACAGGTTCACTTCCTTCGTAAGCCCTTGCCATAACATTATCCGAAAGCTTTATAAGCTTTCTCAGGAAGGACTTATCCTTTACTATGCCTGCATAATCCTTTGCAAAAGCTGCAGTTGGTACATTCGCCAGTATTTCACCCAGAAAGCTGAGGCTGCTTACCTCTTCGGGAGCACCCATTTCTCTGAGCTTTTCTCCAAGAATAACCTCATCTACAGGTTTACCTTCATCGTAGAGAAGTACCATTGCTTCATATATGAGACCATACTGGGCATTATAAAAATCATCCTTTAATAATATAGCGCTGACTTCAGAGATGGCATCCCTGTCCATTAGCATGGAGCCAATAACACTTCTTTCAGCACTTATATCATGAGGAGGTATACGTTTGATTGTATTCTCTTCAGCCATATTATCTCCAATTAAACCCTTCGGTTTTATTTTTCTTCTGTAACATCAACAAGTATCTCAGCTGTTACTTTTGGATGAATCTTCAGTTTTACAACAGTTCCACCAATAGACTTGATAGGTTCAGGAAGAACTATCTTCTTTTTATCCACCTCAACGCCCAGCTGTTTCTTTAATAATTCTGCTATTTCCTTTGAAGATATGGAACCAAAGGTTTTTCCATTAGCACCAACCTTCATGCTTGTTGTTATCTTCTTATCAGCAAGGTCAGCCTTCAGCTTCTCTGCCTCGGCCAGATTCTCTGCTGCTATCTTCTCGTCATTCTGATTCTTAAGCTTCAGATCGTTTAAGTTCTTTGGTGTAGCCTCTACTCCAAGCTTCTTTGGAAGCACGAAGTTACGGGCATAACCCTGATTTACCTCTACTATATCTCCCTTCTTTCCAAGAGATTTAACATCCTGTGTAAGTATTATCTTCATTATTAATTACTGCCTTTCTATCGTTAGTGTATCTGGTATGTCAGCCGAACTGCCGGCTGACAAATCTGTTAAATGTCGCCACTATCATGCAGCGAACTGATAAGCTGTTTTAATTCTTCAAAGAATTCTTCTTTCTTCTTGCCGGCCAGCTGGGCTCCTGCCACATTTGCATGACCACCACCATTGAAATGTTCCATGATCACCTGAACATTTACGTCCCCTATGGATCTGGCTGATACATAAAGGATTCCATCATCTGCTTCTGTTACAACAAAGGAAGCCTTGATATTTTCCACATTAAGCAGCTCATTTGCTGTTTTAGCAACTGCCACTGTCGGAGCATCACTGGAATTGGGATCCGGTGTTACATAGGAAAGCACGAAGCAGTCCTTATATATCTCGGCATTACTGATTCCCTGGGCTCTTTCCTTCATCTCATCCATTGAGCTTCTGAACATCTTTCTGACTCTGGTAACATCCGCTCCGCTCTTTCTCAGATAAGAAGCAGCCTCAAAGGTTCTGACACCTGTTTTTGTAAGGAAATTATCTGTATCGATCAGGATTCCGGCATACATCGCATCAGCTTCCTGAATCCTGAGCTTTGGATTTCTGGATATGTACTGATACATCTCAGCTATCATCTCACAGGCCGAGGAAGCAAACGGCTCTATATATGAAAGAGACGCGCCACTTATGACTTCATTTGATTGTCTGTGATGATCAAAAACAACGACTGTTGGAACAAGGCTGAGAAGTTCTTCACACTCTGTCATGCTTGGTCTGTTTACATCGCACACAACTACCACTGTATTCTGATTTACTTCAGCTACAGCTTCAGTACTGGTAAGAAATACATTTGCATAGGTATCTCCGGTTTTAAATGTACTATAAATCGGGCGTATGGCGTCGGTTATATCATTTAAAACTATATGAGCCTTCTTACCTAGGCTGGTAACCATTCTGTAGATTCCAACGGCTGAGCCAAATGCATCAGCATCCGGACGTTTATGTGCCATAATAAGAACTTTTTCCTTACTGAGAAGAAGTTCCTCAAAGGCCTGAGCCTTAACACGGGCCTTAACACGAGTATTTTTCTCCGTGCCGGCGCTCTTTCCACCGTAGTAGGTAACCTGTTCGCCCTGCTTTATGGCCGCCTGGTCTCCACCACGTCCCATAGCCATACCTATAGCTATACGGGCATTATCATAAGCACTCATGAAACTGCTGTTATTCAGGTCAGCATCCGTACCGATACCGATACTGAGTGTCATGGAAATATCATTTCCTACATTTATATTCTTTACATCATCCAGGATAGAAAATCTGTCATCCCGGAGAGTCTGAAGATACTTCTGTTTAAATACGAAGAAATATTTATCATTCTCTATATGCTTGACTATTGCATCCACATTACTGAGATACATATTTATCTTTCTCTCAATGAGTGCAGTAAGGATTGAATGTTTTACATCCTCCATGGAATCCATTACTTCATCATAATTATCCAGATATATAAGTCCGGCATAAAGCTTCTGGTCTATAGTATCCTGTCTGTATTTATATAACTCTGTTTCATCAAAGAGATAAAGTGCAAGAACTATGTCATCATCACGGGTCTCTGATTTATCATTCTCAAAAACCTTGGAAAGATTTATCCTTCTCACGGAAACTTTATATCTCTTGTCCTGATAATCGATTCCTGTCTCTACTTCATCGTCATCCAGGATTTCCGGAGTCAGCTGTGGAAAATATGTATCCAGATTTTTTCTGATTCTCTTATCCTTGCTTACCCCTACTATTCTGTGAAACTCATTATTTGCCCACATGATGTGTCCGGAAGTATCAAGAATAGCATACGGAATCTCCAGCTCATGAAGCAGTTCTCTCTGTATCTTTCCCTGCTCAAGCGCATAATCAACTATAATGCTGCTTATGGCCGGCATCATTCTGAAATATATGATGATAACTATCAGAACGTAAACCATGAGAAGAGCTATACTCAGCATTCCTACTTTGCTGGACATTCCATTTTCATAAATGATAAATCCGCAGAGAATTATAGCCAGAGCTATAGGCACAGCAATGATATATTTAATTCTTCTCTTAAACTGTTTCTCGTTATTCATTATATTTAGTCTTTCACTATAATTATTTCTTCAGACTGTCAATTCTTTCACATACCTGAGCATAAGTTTCCTTATACTTAGCCAGTTTCTCTTTCTCAGCATTAACCTTTGCCTCTGGAGCCTTGCCAACGAAATTAGGATTGCTGAGCATTCCCTCTCCACGCTTTATCTCTCCTTCAAGACGGGTCTTTTCTTTACCGAGTCTCTCCAGCTCTTTTTCAATATCAACCAGCTCGGCAAATGGAATGTAAATAACTGCATTATGGATAACTGCTGAAACAGCATCATCAGCTATTCCTTCTTTATCAGCCTGAACAGCTACACTGCTTGCATAACCAAGAGTTCCGAAAAACTTCGCACTGTCCTCAAATACCTTACGAACCTCCTGCTTATCAGAAACCACAAATACTCCAGCCTTCTTTGATGGTGGAACATTCATATCAGTTCTTACTGTTCTGATTGCTCTTACAGCATCCTTTATAATATCTACATTTTTAGCTTCTGTATCAAAATCTCTTGCATCCTCTGCTACCGGCCAGTCAGCGATCATAATAGACTCATCGCCTGTAAGTGTGCAGTAGATTTCTTCTGTAACAAATGGCATATATGGATGAAGCAGTTTGAGACCGATTGAAAGAACTTCTCTAAGGGTCCAGAGTGCAGCAGCCTTTGTGCTATCCTCCTTATCCCAGAGTCTTGGCTTAACCATTTCTATATACCAGTCACAGAATTCATCCCAGAGGAAGTCATGAATCTTATCAGCTGCAATACCCAGCTCATACTTCTCCATGTTATCTGTAACGTCGCGTACCAGCTGATTAGCTTTTGCAACTATCCACTTATCTGCCATGGTAAGGTCATCAAGAGTTACCTTAGCAATATCTTCATCAGTAA
>CACZOE010000111.1 GCA_902782695.1 uncultured Lachnospiraceae bacterium
ACACCTGCTGACTGTGTCAGAGCGGGCTCTCTGGGAGTCATGCCCTACAGACCGGATATAGTTCTTTCTGGAATAAATAATGGGTACAATGCAGCAACAGATATTCAGTATTCAGGAACCTGTGGAGCTGCATTTGAAGCTGCTTTTCAGGGATATCATGCTATAGCAGTTTCAGAGAGTTACGATGGTGACCGTGAAGTAGCGAATCATTATCTGAAGGAGATAATGGATCAGATAATAGATAAAAAACTGGGGTTTGGCCAGATATGGAATGTGAATTTTCCGAATTGTCATTTGGCTGAGTGCAAGGGTATACTATGGGATAGAACTGCCTCTCACGGCAGATTCTTTGCAGACAGCTATAAGGTGGTTAAGAAACTGGATAACAACGGAAAACAGTATGTGATAGATGGTAAGCATGTACTGGAAGGTGAAGAAGGCAGCGACCTTCGGGCACTTTCGGAAAACTATATATCCGTTGGAATCGTTAATAATGTTGGGTTATAAGATATTAGAAGGGTTACAGAAATGAAAAGAGATATACGCTTTCATAGAGAAAGAGCAGAAAAATACGTGGCAGGACTCAGTTTTCAGGATAAGATGAAGATCCTTTATGGTACCTTTGATGATATGAGAGAACTGGGACTGTTTTTTATTTTCTTTACAGGAGAGGCGGCTCATGGGGTTCAGGCCAGACATGATCAGAGTTTTGATCTGGGAGAACCGGTATGCACTACAGTTTTTTCAAATCCTATAGGAATGGCAGCTTCCTTTGATAAAGAACTGATGCATAGTATAGGAAATGTAGTCGGTACTGAAATGAGAAGCCTTGTAAATGAATTCAGACATAATGGTCTTTTATCTTTTGCTCCTACAGTTGATATGGAGCGGGATCCCAGATGGGGCAGAAATGAGGAAGCATACGGAGAGGATCCGCATCTGACTTCTCGAATGGCTGGGGAATATATCCTGGGTATGGCAGGAGATGATGAGAAATATGTAAGATGTGGAGCTACACTTAAACATTTCTATGGAAATAATGTGGAGCAGGACAGATACTCCATAGACTCTGTGATGCCGCGTGATCTGCAGGAAGATTATTACCAGAGAGTATTTAAGGAAACTATTGAGTATGCTCAGCCTTTATCGGTAATGACTTCTTATAACAGGATAAATGGTGTAACTGCCACATTTAATCCTGAGGTAAAGGATTTGCTTAAAAAATGGGGAGTTCCATTTATCGTTTCAGATGCATTTACACTTGAGCGTGCAGTGAATGGACACCATACAGCGAAGGATGGAGTGGATGCAATCAGAAAGGCCTTTGATGCAGGGGTGGACTATTTCCTTGAAGAAAGGGATTTTGAAAAGCCGGCAATGGAGGAAGCGCTTGAAAAGTGTGTGGTAACTGAGGCAGATCTGGACGAGGTTCTCATAAACCGTCTGACTGTATATTCAATGTTTGGCCTGATGAAGGAAGACCTGAACGAGGCGGATGGAAGCTCAAAGGCTTTCCCTAAGAGTGAGTATAATATCAGCAAGGTTGACAGTGCTGAGTCCCGTGAACTGGCAAGAAAAGCGGCAGCAGAGACTGTGGTGCTTCTAAAAAATGATGGCTTGCTTCCACTGAGAGACTGTGGTTCATCTGATAATGTGCAGGATGTAAAACTCTTCGGACCATTTGCAGACAGATGCCCGATGGACTGGTACGGAGGACTTTCCAGTCATACAGTTACATTTAAGGAAGCAATGGCAGCTCCTTCTGAAAATCTCTACCCTCAGGTAAAGATACGACTTACGGATGACAATAAGTCTGGTTATGCCGGAATAGTAGATAGCAGGCTGGTTCCTGTGGAACCTGACCAGGCTGAGGTGTTTGAGATAATGCTCTGGGATGACAGCCAGATAACTATCAGAAGCATGTCAACAGGAAAACTCCTTACTACCATTTCTCCGGATAAAAAATATGTGAATGTTGTAAATGAAGAAGGAACTTTTGAAATATATGCTAATGCCGACGATGCCTTCAGCTGGTTTGTAAACGAAGCTTTTCAACTGATAGATGAGTCTGGTGAGGTTATACATTTTTCTGAAGATACAGCTCTTAATTTCTGGGAAGATCCGAAAATAAAAGGGATGAAGAATTATGATGGAAGTATCCGGATTTCCTTTGAAACTGTAAAAACAGTTCCGGATATTCTTAAAGAAACGACTGGTGATCTGAAAGATAAATGTCATATTCCGGTAATGGCCTGCTTTGGACTTCATCCTATTGTAAATAATAAGGAAGAGAGAGACAGAAACAGTATCGAACTTCCTCCATTCCAGAGAGCCGAGCTCAGACTACTGAGAAAATATTTTGATAATATAGTGCTGGTACTGATGGCAAATGCACCTGTTGCAGTTCTTGAAGAATCAGAGGCACCTGAAATAAAGAGCATACTCTGGTCTGCTTTCGGAAGTGAGGAAATGGGAAATGGACTGGCAGATATAATTCTGGGCAGGAAGAGCCCTTCCGGACGACTCCCACAGACCTGGTACAGAGGTGACTATCAGCTGCCGGACATCAACGATTATGATATCAGAACGAATGGTATGACCTATCTCTATATGACCGACAAGCCGCTTTACAGATTTGGTTATGGTCTCACCTATTCAAGCTTTGAATCAGAGCTTATACAGGATGACACTGGCATTAAGGTTAGTATCAGAAATGTTGGAGAGGTTATATCAGATTATGTAGTTCAGCTTTATCAGTCACCGGAAGGTGGATTCTATCTGTATGGAGATGATAGAGATGGGCTGGATGTAAATGGAGAGAAGATACCGGTCGGCAGCAGACTGGTGGCATTTGAGAGAGTACATGATATAAAACCAGGAGAAGGCGTCACCATTGACTCTATAAATTTTTAAATGGTATAATACTGAATATATGTGTTAAAAGGAGTTCCATATGATAAACGGCAAAAAACTGGTGGCTCTTTGTGCCTCGCGAATATATGATCCACAGATACATGGTTTTATTGTCAAATTAAATGAGAGACTGAGAGCAGAGAATTTTGCTCTTCTTGTTTACGCGATAAATTCCGATATCTACTGGGAAGAGGATCGCCAGGCTGCGGAAAAATATATATTTAATCTGATTCCATATCACCTGATAGATGCAGTGGTCATCATGGATGAAAAGATTAAGAGTCATAGAATTGCAGAGCAGGTTATTGGGGAAGCTAAAAAGAATGATCTGCCAGTTGTTATAGCTGATGGAACTTACGAAAATGTATCCTGCATAAATTATGATTATGAACCTGGTTTTGAAAAGGTGGTTCGTCATGTGATCGAAGATCATAAGGTAAGACGACCACATATGATGGCGGGACAGCCTGATAATGATTTCTCAAACCGAAGAATCGAAGTGTTTAAGAAGGTTCTTGAGGAAAATGACATTTTGTTTGATGATAGTATGTTAAGTTATGGATATTTTTGGGCAGATCCTTGCAGGATTGCAACTAAGCAGCTGCTTGAGAGAGAGGAGATTCCTGAGGCAATCATCTGTGCAAATGATCTGATGGCTATAACTGTTTCAGAACTTTTTTCTGCAGCGGGTTACAATATTCCTGAGGATGTTATCATCACCGGATTTGATGGTTATGACGAGATATATTTTACTTCGCCTAAGATTACGACTGCGTCCTGCGACATACTTCTTATGGCTGATGCAGTAGCTGATTCATTAATCGAATCAGTTCAGGATGGCGGAATACATAATAAAAAGATTCAGCCTGTACTGGTTCCGAATGAATCCTGTGGATGTCCTGAACATAATGAACATCCTCGGATGCTTCAGGATTGGTTTAAGGAAAGTTTCGCGCGTCATAATGATGATAATCGCGTGCTTCAGCAGATTACTTCTTCCATGCAGACCAGCAGCAGTCCCGGAGAACTGGT
>CACZOE010000112.1 GCA_902782695.1 uncultured Lachnospiraceae bacterium
AAAGGTGTATATGTTTAAATGGGAAAAATGATTATATATTATATCGTTCTGATTCTTCTTGCTGCAGGAAGTATCTGGTTTGTTATCGGGAAGAATATACATTTTGATGATGCTTATACAGAAGATATAATAAATGAAGTTAAAATAGAAAATTCTGCTTATACAGGACCAGCTCTTAAAGGCTTTCAGTCCAAGTATGCTGTTGTAACTACTGAAGATATTAATGAAAGCAAGTTTAAGGATGACTGTTATGCGGCTATTCTTATAGATGATAAGAACAGAGAGCCTATAGTTTCATATAATGCTCTCAGAAGGATATATCCTGCCAGTACAACGAAGCTTATGACTGGTATAGTTGTATGTGATGCCCTAAATGCAGGAGAGATAAGCCTGGATCAGGAAGTGACTCTCACTCATGACATTATTATAGATGAAGAGGGAGCACTTGTAAGTATGCTCAAAAATGGTTATACTATCACAGTCAGAAATCTGATCTATGGTCTGATGATGCGTTCTTATAATGACTATGCTATCATTCTGGCTGAACTTATCTGCGGTGATACAGCAACCTTCTGTGAGAGAATGAATCAGAAGGCTCAGGCCATAGGTGCAACAAATTCACATTTTGTAAATCCACATGGTCTTCATGATGATAATCATTATATTACAGCTTATGATATGTATCTTATCGTTAATGAAGCAAAGAAATACGATATATTAAAAGAAATTGATTCCTATGATACATTTTCCTATTCATTTACTGATGGAGACGGAGTATCCTGGGAGGACGATATATCTCCTACAAATCAGTTCCTGTCTGGAAGTTATTCACTTCCTTCAAATATAACCATTCATGAATGGAAGACCGGAACTACAGATCTGGCGGGAAATATACTTACCATGAATGTTGAGGTAGATGGGAAACCTTATTCGCTGTTTGTTGCAGACGGCGTTTCACAGGATGATCTATATAAAAAAATCGCAGTCATGTTTAATCTTACAAGATAAAAAATTATCAGAGACAGATAAACTATGAAAAACAAGAACAATAAAAACATAATAAGACTTAGCAGAACTGCAAGACTGAATTCTGCATTTATAATATTTGGAATTATCCTTGTATATGTAGTGGCAAGCGTTATCAAATCCTTCTCAAAGGATCCAATTACCACCTACAAGGTTACTTCAAGTAATATAAATAATAATATTTCAGCTACAGGAATAGCACTGAGAAATGAGAGTGAGGTAACTTCCGGTAAATCAGGTTATCTCATTTATTTCGTGCGTGACGGAGATAAGGTAAAGAAGAATTCACCTATCTGCACCATAGATGAAACCGGAAATGTAATTAATGCCATAAAGCAGGCCGGTGAAAGTGAGGAAGGAAATGCGCTTTTCACTCAGGCTGATTATACAAGAATCAGAAATTCCATAGATTCATACAAGTCTTCTTATACTAATGAATCATTTTATAATATTTATAACTTCAAGTCTGAGATTGAAAGCAAGGTAATGGACCTTTCTTCTCAGGTTATGATGCAGCAGATCAACAGTGGAGGAGCTGCCATTAGTTCTACACTTCAGAATATCAAAGCCAGTGAAAGTGGTGTTGTAAGCTACTATGTAGATGGCTATGAGAAGAAGACTCCGGAAACTCTTTCCGATGACCACTTCAATCAGACGAACTATAAAAAGACTTCTCTGAAAACAGGAGATATAATGTCTGCAGGTTCTACTGTATTCAAGATGACTGCTGACGAGAACTGGCATATAGTTTGTCAGATATCCAATGAGCAGGCTAAAACTCTTCAGGAAGAGAGTAAGCTCAGATTCACTGTTAATAATGGACCTAATGAGATAAAGTCCAAATTCTCACTTCTTCCGAAGGGGGAGAATACATATCTGGTTATGCCACTTAATAAATATATGGTGGACTACATAAACGACAGATTTCTAAATATTGAAATAATCCTGAATAAATATGACGGACTTAAGGTTCCAAATTCAGCCATAGCTGAAAAGGAAACTTATAAGATTCCTAAGAATTATATTCAGGAGGATGAGGACTCCAGCATAAAGTCAGTTGTTGTTAAAAGATTCGAAGAGAATTCAACCTCTACTGATGCTTCTGAGACAAATGTGGAACTCATCGTATATAAGACTGATGAAGATTATTACTATGTATCGAAGGACAGTTTCAAGGATACCGATATAGTTCTTGTTGGAAGTGGAAAGAAAGAAGTTCCTACACTTTCACTGGAGAGAGATAAAATAACCGGTGTCTATCTGGCAAATGCAGGTATTGCAAGCTTTACTGAGATAGAAGTTATCAAGTCTCAGGATGAATTTACCATTATCAATGATGATGGTTATCTGAAAGAGTTTGATAATGTTGTTCTTGATGCTTCTGATGTATATGATAATCAGACTCTTTACTAAAAAGGAGACTAATTAAATGCTAATCGATAATTATAATGAAGTACGATCTAAAATCGATGCTGCTGCAAAACGTTCTGGAAGAAATCCAGAGGAAATAACTCTTGTGGCTGTAAGTAAAACTAAACCGCTGGAATGTATAGAGGAGCTGGCTGCTGAGGGAGTTACCGAGTTTGGAGAAAACAAACCTCAGGAGCTTAGAAATAAGTTTGATAATGTAAGCAGACCGGTACATTTTCATCAGATAGGTCATTTGCAGACAAATAAGGTGAAGTATGTAATAGACAGAGCTGTTCTCATACATTCTCTTGATTCTATAAAGCTTGCTGAAGAGATAGAAAAAGAAGCTGTTAAACATGATAAAACAGCTGAGGTTCTGGTTGAAGTAAACTATGCTGAGGAAGATTCCAAGTTTGGAATTACAAAAGAGACTGCACTTCCTTTTATAAAAGAGGTTGCAGCAAACTATCCTCATATAAAAATAAAGGGACTTATGACAATCGCTCCTTTTGTTGATGACCCTGAGGATAATAGGTATATATTCAAGGGGATGAAACAATTACTACTTGACATAATATCAGAAAACATAGATAATACTGATATGAGCGTTCTTTCTATGGGAATGACTAATGATTACGAAGTTGCTGTTGAAGAAGGCGCAACCATGGTAAGAGTTGGTACTGCCATTTTTGGAGAAAGAGACTACAGTATATAGTTTTATGCTGAATACATTATACGAATGGAGAAGTATTTTATTATGGCCAAAGGTAGAAAAAGCTTTTTAGATCATTTCAGACTCATCGATGATGACGATGATGATTATGAAGATGATGACGATTATATCTTTGATGAGGATGATTATGAAGATGATTACGAGGAAGCTTCCTTTAAAAAGAAGAAGGCACCTCTTCCATCTAAACCGGCTGCACCGGTTAGAAATACTAAACCGGCACCAAAGCCTGCAGCTAAACCTGTAAGCAAGCCAAGTTATACTCCTGCAAGAGAGTATAAACGATCAATCGGAAATACTTCTACAGCTACTGATAAGCTGGTTTCAATTGATGGTGGGGCATCAAGACCAAGAGGTCCGAGACCTGCTGCAAGTAACGAAGTATATGTTATAAAGCCTCAGGAATTTGATGATGCACAGACAGTTACAGATTTCCTTAAGAGAGGCAGAGCTATAGTTATAAATATGGAAGGTCTTCAACTGGAACCCGCTCAGCGTATAATTGACTTCATTGGTGGTGCCTGCTATGGAATCGGGGGAGAGTTAAAGGCTATTTCTGCAAATATATTTATTGCAGTTCCTAGCAGTATAGAAGTGTCCGGCGACCTGAGAGATGAAATACTCAGCAGTACCGGAATATCTCCTAATCTTAGCTGAGCTGACAGGGGGGAGAGTTTGGAATGCTGACACCGGTTGATATTCAACAGAAAAGATTTAAAAATGGACTTGGTTTTGACAAAAAGGATGTTACATCATTTTTTGAAGAAGTGTCGAAAAGCTATGGGGAGCTTTACAAATCTAACGCTGAATTAAAAGAAAAAGTTATTACACTTACTGACCAGGTTCAACATTATAAAGTTAAAGAAGACGATCTTAATAAGACCATGCTCAGAGCTGAGAAGAATTCTCAGGAGTCTGTTTCTAATGCTGTAAAGACCGCTAAGAACATTGAAATGGAAGCAAAGGTTCGAGCTGGTGAGATAATAAACGAAGCTAAAAATGAGAAAGAAAAGCTGGAGGCAGCTGTCAGTGATCTTAGAAGACAGTATGCTGAGTATAAGGCTAAGTTCTCCCGTCTTATGAGAGAACATGTTAAGTATCTCGAAGAGCATGATTTTGATAAAGAAGCAGAGCTTTATGCTGCTAGAAATCCTAGACCTGAGATAGAGAAGAAGGATGATGATGTATTTAATGGTGGAGCACCACAGCTAAATACTGATTCAGTAAATAGTAATTCTTCTTCTTCATCCAGCGGAAGTGGTAAGATCAGTCTTAAGAATCACAGTACATCTTCTAATGTATATGGTTCTACTTTGGGTGGAACAGGTATTGATCCTTTCGCTGATCTTGAAGATTTTATGTAATGGTTTATTCATATGGGACATGGGTTTTTCCCATGTCCCATATTTAGATTTATTGGTAGACTGATGGTTTTAAAAAGGAGATAAAATATGGCAATAGGTTTTAATTCTCTTACAGTAAGACATGAAGGACGTGATATCTATGATATCGTTTATTCAGGAGATTTTACAAATCTCTCTATGTATTTTCATAAGCTTAATCCTGATAAAACAAAGAAGATATGTATAGTCTGTGATTCAAAGGTTGCGGAGCTTTATCTGGAGAAGCTTAAGGCTATCTGTAGTATGGATTTCAGCAAGATCATAAGCTTTGTATTTAGTGAGGGTGAAGAGAATAAAAATCTTGATACCATTAAGGAACTTTATATTGAACTTATAAATGAGCATTTTGAGAGAAATGATATCCTTTTAGCTCTTGGCGGTGGTGTTACCGGTGATATGTGTGGCTATGCAGCAGCTACATATCTGAGAGGTGTTGATTATATTCAGATACCTACCAGCCTTCTGGCTGATGTTGATTCAAGTATCGGCGGTAAGACAGGTGTTGATTTTGATAATTTCAAAAATATGATTGGTGCATTTCATATGCCTAAATTAGTTTACATAAATCTTGGAACTCTTCGTACTCTTGATAAGAGACAGTTCTGGTCAGGAATGGGTGAGGTTGTTAAATCTGCGCTTATCAAGGATGAAAAGCTATATTATTATCTGAAAGAAAATATCGATGAGATTACTTCTCTAGAGAATACAAGCAAGAATACAGATGTTTTAACTGAAATCGTTTACAGATGTAATATCATCAAAAAGAACGTTGTAGAAGAGGATCCTTTTGAAACAAAGGGAGAAAGAGTACTTCTTAACTTTGGTCACACTCTTGGACATGCCATAGAGAAGTATATGAACTTTGAATTCCTTCATGGTGAATGTGTTTCAATTGGTTGTATTCTTGCGTCTTATATCTCCAGAGATAAGGGACTTCTCAGTTATAAGGATGTAGAAGATATTGATACATTTATCAGAACTTATTTCAACATCCCTGAACTCAGGCTTACTGAGGAAGATATGGATAAAATAGTTGAGATAACTCATAGTGATAAAAAGTCCTATGGCGATGTTATAAAATTCATACTGCTTAACAGCATAGGTAATGCAGTTATAAATACAGAAGTTACTGACCATGATATGAAGAATGCTCTTATGGAATTCTGTAACGGAAGAGTTGAGGATAAAGATGGAAAAGAAGAGTAATGCTTTTGTCAGGTATGTGATTTCCTTTATAACAGTTATAGTACTTGCACTTGTTGATCAGTATACCAAGTTCCTTATCGTAAAGAATATTCCTGTAGGTAAAGAAGTTTCTGTAATAGGTGATAGTGTTGTTTTAACCCAGCTTCATAATACGGGTGCTGCCTGGAGCAGCTTTTCAGGGAAGATATCATTTCTTCTTATAATTACGCTGCTTGTATCAGTTCTTCTGATTTATGTTTATATAAAAATCAGAAATGAAGAAAAGTTTAAAATAGCTAGAGTTTTTATAGTGATCATTCTGGGTGGAGCCATCGGCAATCTGATTGACAGGATCAGACTCGGATATGTTGTTGATTTTATATATTTCAAGATCATACATTTCCCTGTATTTAATTTTGCTGATATATGCGTGACAGTCAGTATGTTTATACTTGTTTTCCTATTCTTCTTCAAGTATAAATCAGAGGACATGGATGTAATATTTGGTTCAGATAAAAAAGAAGATTAATTAAAAATTTGGATAAGAGAAATAATGCTTGATGAATCCTTAAAAAATCCTATAAATGATGATGAAAATCTCGAAGGCTTTGAAGATATTATTGAGATTAGTATTTCTGTTGAAAATAGCGGAAAGAGACTTGATAAGTATTTATCTGAGGAGTTTTCGGATTTTTCGCGTTCATATATAAAAAAACTGATAGATGGCGGGCTGGTTTTAAAAACCGGTACTCAGTTAAAAGCGTCCTATAAATTAAGGTCTGAGGACAGCCTCACCATAAAGCTACCTAAGCCTGAAAAACTGGATATCCTTCCGGAAAATATCCCACTTGATATTGTTTATGAAGATGAACATCTGATCGTTATAGATAAGCCTCAGGGTATGGTTGTTCATCCCGCTGCAGGTAACTTTAGCGGAACTCTTGTAAATGCGCTTATGTATCACTGTGGAGATAGTCTGTCTTCTATTAATGGAGTAGAAAGACCTGGTATAGTGCATAGAATCGATAAGGATACTAGTGGTCTTTTAGTTGTTTGTAAGAGTAACATAGCTCATCAGGGACTGGCAGAACAGTTTGAAAAGCACAGCATACATAGAATTTATAGCTGTGTGGTGTTTAATCATTTTGATATAGAAAAAATGGAAATAGTAAGTACTACAGATGATCCGATTCTGGGAGATTATGCTGAGGTTAGTGAAAATGTTTCTGAACTATCCTATATGGGTACAGATGAATATTACAGTCTTCGTGTAGACAGACCTATAGCCAGAGGTAAGAATGACCGTAAAAGAATGGTTATAGATCCAGATGGAAGAAGAGCAGTGACTCACATTTATCTTAAGGAAAATCTGAAGGACAATCTGGCATTTATTAAATGTAAGCTGGAAACCGGCAGGACTCATCAGATAAGAGTGCATTTATCCAGTATAAATCATCCTTTGCTGGGAGACCCTGTATACGGTCCGAAGAAATGCCCTTACAACCTTCAGGGGCAGGCACTCCATGCAGGAACCCTGGGATTTGTTCATCCGGTCACAGGTAAGTATATGGAGTTTAGAAGTGAACTTCCAGAATATTTCAGTAAATTTCTGAGAGAAAAGTATAATGAATATAAATAAAGATATAAATGATATAGCAAGTAATAACTCTGAAAGCCGATATGATGAGGTTAAAAACATTGTAAATACTCATTATACCGGCATAAATTCTAAGAATAATATATTTCTTAATACAGAGGGAACGGTTCCCTTTATTCAGTCCGAGGGAATGAAAAACCTCAGGGCTATTACACATGGTTTTACTACCAGATTGGGAGGCGTCAGCACAGGTATCTATGAATCCCTGAATATGGGACTTCATCTTGAGGATGACAGGGAAAAGGTACTTGAGAACTACAGAAGATTAGGAGTCAGCATGGGCTTCGATCATACCAGAATATCTGCTCCCAATCAGGTTCATAAATCGAATATCCTACTTGTAACTGAGGAGGATGCCGGTGATGGCATATCCAGAGACCTTACGCATTTTGAGATAGATGCTCAGATAACGAATGTTCCCGGAATTCCTCTTATAGTATATACAGCCGACTGTGTACCCATACTTCTGGCAGATCCCATAAGTCGAGTGGTTGCTAGTGTCCATGCAGGCTGGAGAGGTACTGTGCAGGGTATAGCAGCTAAAACTATTGAGAAAATGATCAGTGAATATGGATGTCTTCCGGAAAATATCCGTGCTTTTATAGGTCCTTCTATAGGTCCTGAGAACTACGAAGTAGATCAGACTGTAATCGATGAGATAATCAAATGCCATTATATAGATATGAGTCCTGAAAATGTTTCATATCTGGATATAAACACTAATAAGGCTGATGACTGGCAGGTTAAACTAGAAGCAGGATCAGACCTGGAAAATGATGATATTTTAAATAAGGATATATATGTTGTATGTCATGCTGGATCATATCTCCGGGATAATATGCCAAAGGATTATATCGGTCTTACCCAGCCTAACAAGGGTGCTGGTTATAAAATATATAGAACTGTACGTTTCAGAAAAAGGTACATGCTTAATCTTTGGAATCTGAATGAACTTATTATGATAAATGCAGGACTGAGAGTTGGGAATATATATAATTCCAGACTCTGTACCATGAAATATCATGATATATTCTTTTCCCACAGATACACTAAAGGTAGAAGAGGACTTAATGCAGGAATCATAATGCTTGATAAGATTTAACCCGCATTATACAAGGTATTCAATGGATACTTTTTGATTTTCTGACATATATATAGATATTTTTTCTTTTTTATAAAGTTTTATATGATATAATAGTATCGGCTTAGGAGGTTTATCAGTGAGGATAAAACCTTTAAATGCCGATATATTTTTTTCGGTCTGATTAAGCAGATAAAAGACTGATAAAAGGCTGAAAAAAAGCTGAAATAAAAAGAAAATGAAAGGAAGGTTAAATGTATGAGAGCAGAAAAAAGGTTAATAAATGCACTCATCACGATTTTGGCTGCTGTATTTATGGTTATCTTTATACCTGGGCTGGCCAGCAAATCCTATGCAGGGCCAACAGAGTATGGCATATGGATTGGTGATGAGCAGTTTACCGGGGATAAACTTGAAATAGAGGGAGAAAAGGGTACTGCTGTTTATGATCCGTCTACAAATACCCTTACTTTTAATGATTTTGAAGGGGTTAAGAGTCTCTATGACAAAGGGTATAATACATATTATTCAGTTTATTCAACTGTTAGTAGTTTGAAAATATCTGGAACAGCAAAAATTGCTGATAACGATACTAATAATCATTATGGTTATTGTATTTATGCTTCTGATAATATTATATTTACAGAGGATTGTAATATAGAAGTTGAATCTGATGATTATCCTATATATTGTTATGGAAATATTGATATATATGGAGTAGTTAAGGCCTATACTTCAGGAAATAGCAGAAACGCTATTTTTAGTTCGGGTTGTGTTTCAATTCAAGAAAATGCAGATGTAACAGTTCAGGCGTTAAGCGCGTGGGGCAGAGGTATCTGGGCCGTTTCAATTGTTATTAATGGTAGTATTACAGCAACAGCTGATAAACCAGACTCAGAAGCTCTTTATACAAATTCTGCCACTGGTTTTATTACTTTTAATTCTGGTTGTCACGTAAATGCAATAGCTACAGGTGAAAGAGGAAAAGCTGTAGAATCAGCCGGAAAAGTGAATATTTATAATGCAGATGTTGATTTAACTTCTGCTGAAGCTGCAGTTGAGGCTTCTACGGGTATATATCTTAGTGATACTGCATATTTTAAAACTCCTAATGATATAAAATTAAGCTCTGATAGTAAAACTCTAATTTCTAATGGTAGCACAGTAACAGAGCTTCATGAAAAATATGTTGAATGGTACTTCCTCTGGGTTGGTAATACTCATGTAAATGATGATAATATGTCTGATATTCCTGGAGTGATTGGTGGAAAAGCCAGTTATAATCCTGAAAAGAAGGTTCTTACATTTACAGGAGACGTTACAGGAGTAAAAGGTGTAAGCGGTGATTCATATTATCCATCACTTATATATTCAGGTGATGATCTCACAATTAAAGGAAATGCTGTTTTACATAGTTCAGAAGATTGCTATGGTATATATAGTGGTGATGGTCATCTACTCGTTATTGAAGGAAATTTAGATATTCAGTCTAAATACTCAGCAATTCTTTCAGGTGATTATTCTACTTTAGAGATTAATGGTAATGTAAAAGCGGTAGCTGATGGCGATACGATTAGAAGTAACATACTTATAATAGGCAAAAAAGGATGCCTGGATGCTACCTGCAATAATGGTCTTACTAATTCTATTGTGGCATATGATGATGTAACAGTTAATGGCGGAAAAATAATTACTAATACAGAAAAATATAGAGCATATCCACTTTATTGCTACAAAAATTTATATCTAAATGATGGAACTATAGAGGCAACTTCCAGTAGTAAAGATATTGCTTCTATATATATTGCAGCAGG
Organism: uncultured Lachnospiraceae bacterium; assembly: GCA_902782695.1. Lineage (GTDB taxonomy): Bacteria > Bacillota > Clostridia > Lachnospirales > Lachnospiraceae > Eubacterium_Q. The sequence goes on from CACZOE010000112.1 coordinate 10,307, forward strand.
TTATTTATGTGTAAAGTCAGGAAATTTAACTGCAAAAAATATGGGTGAGTCATCTGTAGCTCTTTTTTGCGATAATGTTGAGGTTGATTCAGGTGAAATGACATTGATTACTGAGGCAGATAAATCTTTTTCTATTTTTAATGCAACTCTCAAGATAAATTCTGGCAAAGTAAACCTTCTTGCTTCTGGTGACAGTTCATACGCATTTTATGGTTATAATATAAATCTATTAGGTGGTGAATTAAATGCTGAAGTAACGAATAATTCACAGACTACTCAATATGCTATAAATGCAGGATCCATATCAAATAAATCCGGAAATATTACTCTGAATAGTTCTTGTGGAGGAATAAAATTAAGTTCGAATTTTGTCCAGAATGGTGGGAAAACTGAAATAAATGCTAGCAAATTTAATGGTTTAAGTTCAGATAGTTTTTTCAGACTATCTGCAGGTAGTATAGATGTTAAAGGTAAAATATATGGTATCTGTACAAAATACTCCTTAGAGGTTGAAGGTGGAACACTTCTGGCTGAAGCTAAAGATGAAACAGCTATTGTATCAGAATTGGATGATGGGATTATATTATCTGGAGATTCAGCTGTTACATTACCTGAAAATGCAAGTATAGTAAAGGTAACCGGAACGCCTAATGGAATGGTTGTTCAGGATAAGGAAAGTAATAATGCTAAAAAAGTTAAAATAGAAGGGACTGAAAAATATCTTCTTTGGATAGGTGCTACTCAGGTTACTGAAATAAATAAAGATGATATTCCGGTAGATGGTGGAAAAGCATCCTATGATCCTAAAACTAATACTCTGACTTTTACTGGTGATGTTACAGGTGTAATTGGTACAAATACTTATGCTTCCCAGATTTATTCAGAATCTAATCTGATAATTGAAGGAAATGCGAAACTAAATGATCCAGCCACGGAGATGGGTATTTATGTTAAAAACGGCAATTTAACTGTTAATGGAGAGATTGAGATTCAGTCAAAACTTTCTTCAGTGGCAGCTGAAAATGCTATATATGTAAATGGACATATAGATGCAAAAAGTAACAGTAATTATACAGTATATGCGAATAATATTTATGTATATGGTAAAATAGATGCTGAATCAGATGGAAGCGACGCTATTCATGCAAATATAAATATAGAGTTTGATTGTGATTATATTAATGCGTTATCTTATAGTAATTATGCTATTAATGCTAAAGTCATAAATATTATATCTGGAACAATAAGGGCTAATTCTGTTTCTTATGCGATATATGCAACAGAAAAACTAACAATCTCAGAGGATTTAATAATTTCAAATCCTGTTGGAGGAAAATTAAATGGAACAAATAAATATATTATAGATTCTGATAATTTGGATGCTAGACTTGTTGAGATTAAGCTGGGTAAAAAATATAATGTTATCTTTGATACAAATGGTTTTGGCCAAGCTCCTGAGGCTGAGAAGGTTGTAGAAGGAAAGACAGCTGTAAAGCCTGAAGATCCAACAGCTGATTGTCATATCTTTGATAGATGGTATAGTGATAAAGAATGTACTACAGCTTATGATTTTACTACACCTGTTACATCAGATATTACAATTTATGCTAAGTGGAATGTAAACCATGGAACTATAGTTGAGATTCCTGTTAAAGAAGTCACCTGTACAGAGGATGGTATAAGCGGACACTTCGAATGCTCAGTATGCGGAACATGGTTTAAGGATGCAGAAGGTACTATAGAAGTTACAGATCATGACGAATATAAAATACCAGCTTTAGGTCATGAATATGATATCATCTATACCTGGAGTGAGGATGGAAAGACGTGTTCAGCTTATGCAGAGTGTAAACATGTTGTATGTAATGATAAAATATCTGAAACTGTTACATATGTAGAAGGTAGTTCTTTATCAAAGATTACTGCTGAGGTAAAAACACCTGCTGAAATAGGTAAAGCTGGAATTACAACCTATACTGCTAAGTTTAATAATCCTGTATTTGAAATTCAGACGAAGGATGTTGAAGATATTCCAGCTCTTATAGAAGATACACCGATACCAAATCCTTCAGGAAGTGATGCCATAACTCCGGCACCAGGCGGTTCAGGAAATGTAGCAACACCTACACCAACTGTTACACCTACACCGGCTGCTAGTGAGCCAAAGAAGGGTGATACTGTAAAGGATGATGATTCAAAGGCTTCCTATGAAGTTACTTCAACTGAATCAAGCAATATGACAGTTACTTACATTTCTAATCAGACAACAAATATAACAAATATTACAGTACCTGATGAAGTGACAATTAAGGGTAAGAAATATAAAGTAACAGAGATTAAGGCAAATGCTTTCAAGAATAATAAGAAGCTTAAGAAGGTTACTATCGGAAAGAATATCAGAAAGATAGGAAAGAATGCATTCTATGGATGTAAGAACCTGAAGTCTATAAAAATCAAAACTACTAAGCTTACTAAGAAGACCGTAGGAAAGAACGCTTTCAAGAAGATTCATCCAAAGGCATCTGTAAAAGTACCAAAGAAGAAGCTTAAAGCATATAAGAAAATGCTTAAGGCAAGAGGTATCAACGGAAAGAATCAGAAGATAAGTAAATAATTTCTAAGAACCGGCAGATATTCTGTCGGTTCTTTTTATATATAAATATATATTTGGTTGAAAAATGGTGATTTTTATACTACAATATGGTAAAAATCTGTTTGAAACTGAATGTTATAAGGTGGTGTATATTTATGACAGTTGAAGAAATGATGAAAAAGAAAAAAGAGATAGGATATTCCTGCAAACAGATATCTGATTTATCAGGAGTCCCTTTACCAACTGTACAGAAAATATTCGGTGGTAAAACCAGCTCTCCTAGATATGAAACATTAAGGCAGTTGGAGAGAGTGTTTGTTTATAGAAAGAACCTGGAAACACCTCAACCTCAAAATAGATTCATAAAACAAAATCCTGTTATTGTTTTGGCTTCAGGATCACCAAGAAGAAAAGAACTTCTTCAACAGGCGGGACTTGAGTTTCAGATAATAACAAGTGATATAGAAGAAAAAACCACATCAAGCACTCCGAGTGAAGTTGTACTTGAATTATCTGAACAGAAATGTCGTTCAGTTGCAAGTATATTTATTCGTAAAACCCTAAATACTAATTATGCTAAAAAGATTAATAGATACATAGCAGAAGATGAGGGTATTCTTATAGTTGG
>CACZOE010000113.1 GCA_902782695.1 uncultured Lachnospiraceae bacterium
GCACCCCGGAAGAAATCGCCAGAAAGAGAAAATCCTACACCGGACAATACCTTAAGAAGTACCTGAGGTAAGTTCCTCAAAAGTATACTTAAATAAACTACGATTAGGGGTTGGCAGTGAATTGAATCAAAAAGTTAAGAATATTTTTATAACGCCTGTGCTGATACTCGTCCTTTCAATTTTTCTGGTTTCCTGTGGCTTGTCCGGCGGGACCAGCGAGGGAGTGGAGACTTCGAAGGAGGATACTGTAAAAAGGTATCGGGAGACTGTGGAGAATTCGAAGTACATTATCCATGCTCTTGGCGGGATGGAAGGCGAATTCTTTTATATTAACTCAATAGACTGTCTGGAAGAATGCTATGCCGCAGGCTACCGACTTTTTGAGGCGGATATCTCCTTTACAAGTGACGATGTTCTGGTGCTTGCCCATAGCGGAGAAAATAATGTCTGGAGCAAGAATGACTGGACTCTGAGACTTGGTCAGGAATATCCTTTTGATAGTGATTCTTCAGATTACCTGGGGGATGAAGAACTGACAGCAAAGGGGTATGATGTAAAAAAGCATCTCTGCCCCTATGACATGTTTAAAGAGTTTAAGATACAGGGAAAATACACCGCAGGAAGCTTCGATGATCTGATAAATTTTATGGAGCGGCATGACGATATGTATGTGATGGTGGACGCCGGACATAGGAGCTACGAAGATACTGTAAAATATTATAAGGCAGTAGTTGAAGCAGTAGGTGACAGACAGGAGGTGCTTGACCATCTGATTGCCGGGGGACAGACTACTGAGATGGTAAAAGCGGCGAGAGAAGCCTATGATTTTCCTTTGATAAATCTATATTTTGACAGCGATGAAAAAAGGGAAGAACAGTTATCTACCCCTGAGAAATTTGTGAAGTATTGCGAAGATAATGATATAATAAGCTATAGTACAGCCAAGGAGTATTTCTCAGAGGATAATGCAAAGGCGCTGGAAAAGAGTGACCTCATCAGCTACATTTTTACTGTAAACGATAAGGATGAGGATGAGGAGTTAAGGAACCGGGGGGCGGACGTCATCGGTACAGATTTTCTGTGGGATGATTAGATATAGGTTAAAAGTCAGGAGAAGTGTATATGCTAAACGAAGAACGTAAAATGTGCATATTAAAAGAAGTGAATGAAAAAAAGGGTGTATCGGTTCAGGATATGGCGAAGCTTTTCGGCATCTCTGAGTCTACCATAAGAAGAGATATAACTGAGCTCAGCAGAGAAGGAAAACTCATTAAGGTTTATGGTGGGGCAGTTGCTCTTGATTCTGCTGGAAGATATGCTGAAACGGTAGAAGAACCGGTGGAGATAACGAATAAAGAAGAAAAGATCAGAATAGCCAGGTTCGCTGCAGGGCTTGTTATGCCGGGGGACTATGTTTACCTGGATTCCGGTACAACCACAGAACTTATGATAGATTTTCTTACAGAGAGAAATGCTATCTATGTGACAAACTCCATATCCCATGCCAAGAAAATGGTTCGTTTAAGACTTAAAACATTTCTTATAGGTGGTGAGCTGAAGGAGAATACAAATGTCATAGTGGGAGCGGATGCCATACTTCAGGTTCAAAAATATAATTTTAACAAAGGTTTTTTTGGAACTAACGGCATAAATGCAAAACTGGGATATACAACTCCGGATGTAAGAGAAGCACTGATAAAGAGAGTGGCTATAGAAAGTACCCAGTCCGGAAATCGCTATGTGCTGGCAGATCATGATAAATTCGGACTTTCGTCTGCAGTTACATTTTCCGAGTTCGGAGGCACACTGGTAATCACTGATAAGAGACCGGAGAGTCCTTATAATAAATTGATCGACATTAAAGTTGTATAAAGATACGATGGAAAAAATATATATTCATAAATTTAATAGATCAGATATTGAAAAAAATGAATCTAAATTTAAAAAACTTCTGCCTGAGTGGAGAAGAGATAAAGCTGAAAAATATAAAGCTCCGGGAGCCAGGCAGGAAAGCATAGCAGCAGGTAGACTTCTGGTGATGGCTTTAGCTGCTGAGTCAGGACTATCTGAGAAGGAAGTAACAAATCTTCTGGATAGCGATAAGCATAGTACTGATGAAAGATATATGATTAGTGCCACCGGGAGGCTGTATTATA
>CACZOE010000114.1 GCA_902782695.1 uncultured Lachnospiraceae bacterium
AATAATTGTGGTAGGGATTGATTTATACCTAAATCAAAACTAACCTATATAATAACAGAAAATCACATAAACAAAAAGCATTTTTTATTTATTAGGAACAATTTTCTTTTCAGCATTCGGATTTTGCTGGTGCTTTGGCTTTGCAGCATTCTGGATGCTTCTTTCCTTAGCTTCACATTTAAGGAATTCATTAACCAGCTTATTTCCATTTGATGAAGCTGCAAGAGTCTTTAGTTCTTCTGGATTTTTCGCCATAAGCCTTGAAAATGCAGGGCATTCCATGATTTCAGCAGCATTCTTTGCTACCGTCTTCTGATTGATAGCGTTATATACCTTACTTTGCTCTCCCAGCTTAACTATATTCTTATTTACAACATTCAGGTATACGATAGAAGCTACACTGGCCTTAAACTCATCCACTGTAAGCTCTCCTGAGATTTTTTCCTGAAATCCTTTTATTTTATCGCGAACCACCTCACCCGAATTCACCAGTGAGCGTTTCTTCTCATCATTTACTTCAAACTGCTTTAAGACATTTGCTGTGCTGGTCTTGAGACCATTCGTTGTATTGAGACGTGCAGCCTCTATATCCTTTGCAGTTCTCTTGTCCTTAGCAATCTCTCCCAGCTTATAATCTACATAGAGTCCGGCAAGTCTGCCGATATCTCCTACAGAACTTCTTATATGATTCATTACATCAGGAGCCAGATTACCTGCTTCATCAAATCCATTCTGAGCATTTTTGATATATTCTACCAGCTCGCCTGTAGTAGAACGAAGGTTTCTGTACTGCTCAGATGATCTGAAATAGAAATGATCTGACTTCTTAATGCTCTTATACATAGCATTAACACTCTTACTGATGACAGCAAGTAAATCTCTGTCATTGAGAGCTTCTGCTGCTTTCTCATCACTCATTCTTTCGCTCAGCTTATCAGACAATTCCTTCTCAGCCTGCTTACTAAGTTCTTTCTCTGTATCCTTTATATTTATTTCCTCAGAGAAATCATCCACTCTGGTACACTCAGCATACTTAAACTGCTTAGGCTCTATATTTTCTATCTTCTTTGACTTTCTGTAATTAAAATCATTACGAAGGAATGCTGAACCGATCTGTGAGAAGTAATTGTTTCTGTCTGACAGATCAGCCATTTTCATCTGCTTCCACTCTTCATCTTTAACAACTTTTATTCTGCCATCCTCTACTCTGTCTCTGATCATGGCAAATCTGTCAAGTGAAGCATCTATTTCCTTACGGGTAAGTCCCTGTCCATCCAGTGTCTTCTCCAGGGCAGCCGGATCCATATTTCTAATTCTGTCAGCTGTCTCCTCAGTGATTACAGTAATCTCATCTATAAGCACCTGGTGGAACATAGGCATTTTGTCTACATCCCTCATACCGAATGCCATATCATTATCTATACCAACGATGCCTTCACATTTACCATCCTTGAATCGGCACATGTAATTACCTTCGTTCCTATCAATATTCTGACAGATAAAGTCCAGTATCTGAAGGTCTGCCACATCCTTTAAAAATGGCGCATTGTCAAATGCTTCTGACGGGATAGCCGCATCCGGATTAGTCTCGGAATTAATTCCTGGAACTGTCTCCATGAAAACACCGTTAACCACATTATCCCCTATCTGGAGCTTCATATTTGTAGTAGGTGCGATTATTCGAGATACACCCAGCTGCTCTGCCATTTTGTACATGGAGATGTTACGATTATCCACTACTCCATCTTCATCCGCCTTGATCCTGCTGGTAAAGAAATCATGTGTATGAATGTATTCCTTCTTAGAATCAAGAACGAGCTTCTTATAATAATTCGAGAAAGCCTGATTATTATTAAATCTTTCTCTGGTCTCGGCATCCGTACCGATTTTATCAAATAAACTATCGATGTTCAGATTATATGAATCTATATTTTTCATATCCTGCTTTATATAGTCAAATGTATCTGTAAGCAGATCAGACCACTCAGGATATTTCTTCATGGCACCTTCAAAGAGCCTTTTAATCTCGTTCTCACTATTTATTGTATTTGCAGCAGTAAAGAATCCATTTACAGGCTTTCCATCCTTCATAAATGTAACCGGAATACGCTTACTATGCTCACCGCTCACATTATCCAGAACCGCTGCCTCGGAAATGGTTGCCTTGATGATATCAGGATTCTCTATTCCGGTTCTGTCGGAAGCAATTATATTTTCATCATTTTTAATTGCGTAAGGTACAGCCTCAGGGAATTTCTCCTCAGCCTCCACCTTTTTATTATCTATATCGAAGAACTTCTTTTCTTCCTGCTGGATTATTGACTTAGCATATTTGTTATTTTTGATATGTTCCTTATAGCGTTCAGCATTCTCCTCGATACCTGCCAGAACTTTGAACCTGTTATCGAACTTAGCCAGTTCATCCAGTTTGTAATCCTTCCATTTATCCTCTGGAATCACTCTGATAAAGCCCTTGTCCAGCTGACCATGTGGCGTATCCTTATAATGCTCTATGCCCTTTTCGATTCTCTTCTGTACATTCTGAATTCTCTTCCAGCCGGCTTCCATTTCAGCCTCAGAAAGGCCATAGCCTGCCAAGGTAAGATATGCAGTCTCCTTGGTAATAAGCATGATGGACTTGGCCTCTTCCTCACCAAGAACACCCATTTCATTTAACTGAACCTGTCTCTTCTGGAATAAATCTCCGTCAGTCTTAGGAATCTGCATGCCCCAGGACAGATCATTATCTATACCATAGATGCCGACGAGCTTGGTCTCTCCATTTACTTCGCCGAATTTCATAATGAAGTTACCCAGGTGTCTGTCAATATTACCGCATATATAATCGATTATCTGAATCGATGCCAGGTCTTTATAAATGGCAGGATTTTCGAAGGCAGACTTCTTCTGGTTATATATTGGCGAATTCTCATCCATGGCATTCTCGCCCTCGATATTATCCATAAATGTACCAGAGGTCGGAACACCGTTCATTATTATCGTTACAGGTTTAGCATCAGCTATGAGGCCTTTCTTAGTGGCATTCTTGTCGATAAGATTTGCCATAGCTGCCATAGCTGCATTTCTCTTATCTATATTTGCCCCTTCTTTAATTCCAAGCCAGTTCTTACGATCTCCTACATAGAGATTATAATTAAGAGAGATGTTCGCCAGTCGCGGAAACATTTCTGCCATAGCTTTAGGGAAATTAGGATCATTTATTCCTGCATTCACGATGTTCATATCAAGATGAAGAGCCTGAAGCATTGCTTTATAACCTTCCTTTGCAGATTCATGCGCTTCCTCTTTATTCCTTGGAAAATGTCCATATTCATCTTCAGAGCCTATCTCGAGTACATGGTGAAGATTCTGGTCCAGTACCTTATGGTCATACTCTTTGATATGATTTTTTCTCAGTTCATCAAAAACAGGCTTTACGCCCGGATATTTCTTAGTGAGTTCATCATAAAGGGCAGCACAGTCCCCAACCGGATCCACGTTTTTAGTCTTAGTAAAATACCCCTTCTTCGTAGTATTTTCATTTATTCTCAGTTTCATCGGGATACGGGCACTTAACTGATTCGAACTTATCTCTATCTTCTTATTACCCAGATCATAGATATTGGTTCTACCCTTTTCTATTATTTCACCCAGTGAAAGTCCCTGATTTGGATTAACTGTTTCAAGAGCAGCCATGTCCATATCGAGACTCTTCTTTACTTCCTCAGCTATCTCCTTCATTTTAAGGGATACTGCATCCGCCCCTGCAGTCATGATGACATTAGAACACTGAAGCAGACTCTTATTATATGCATTCTTGAGAATCTTCAGACCGCCTTCATCAGGAATCATGTAGTTTCCGTTTTCATCAGGTCTGAAGTAATTATCTGTCAGGCCATATACATTCTTAAGTGAGTCCATGAAAAATGCATAACGCTCTGCGTCCGCCTCATTCTGTACAGTAGAATTAAATTTAACAAGGATACTCCTGTATTTCTTTCTCAGTTCTGTTAATTGATTCGGCATATTTCTGCCCTCCTGATCTTTTATGATATCAATCTATCCAGTTTTAACTGTATCATTCATATCGCAACAAAAGAGCAACGAACAAAGATAAAAAAAACAAAAACAGAAAAGAGCAAAATCCAGATAATCATCATTCCAACCATTTGTAAATACAGCGATCCTTCTCTTCATATATTTCCCCTATTACAAAATGTGTTCTACTTTTCTATCTTACTTTACTTCTTCCCTGATCTGGTCCCAGCCTGAGCAGCGGGAGAAATTATCATTTGGGAACTCGCACTGCCTGTTCCATGGTCTGTCAAAAACCTTCACCTTCAGTTCCGGCAGATGATCAAAGAATTTGAAAGCTCTTGGAGAATCCTCCACTGCAAAATCAAAATGCATCTTGTAATAATCTTCCAGACTCAGATTGAAGCTGCTGCCCTTTAGAAATGTATCTCTGCCGTACTTATCCAGGCAGCACATTTTCAGACGGGACAGTCCATGCTCATCCAGCCATCTGCGAGATGCGTCATAAACACTGTTTGGACGACCGGTTATTATCGAAACCTCATATCCCTTATCAAGCCATTCATTTAATACCTTTGAAGCTCCGGGAGTTTCTTCGAAGGAAAGAAGTACCTCCGGACGATGTCCTTCTATCATCAAAAGATCATATTGCTCATCCGAAAGTTCAAAAGCATCCTGGAGATTGAAATATTTCACCTGCTCATAAGGAACCTTCTTTCCAAAAAGCTTCTCTGCAAATACAGAAAATGCTCTGGCAGTTTCACATATACAATCATCATAATCTACATAGATTTTCAATTAAAGCTCCTCCACGTTTCAATCTGTCAAAAAGTTACCTTATAGGTTCTGATTCTGTCGATGTACTCTTTTTCCGGAGTATCACCTCTGAATCTCATACGATAGTAGGTATCGAATATCTGTCTGAGTTCCTCCCTCTTATCCTTATCCTGGATAAACGCAAGGTAGTCAAATATTGTCTCGATTTCTTTTTTATCTGTAAATGTAATCAGCTGAGCGCCCCTTCCTTTTTTATCAGAAGTCGAAATTCCTTTTCTCTTCTTTGCCTTTTTCTTTTCCAGAGCTCTTTTCTCAGCATTCATTTTATCTATCTGATGATCTATTCTTTTACATATATTCCGGATACTCAACTTTACCTTTTCCTCTGGAGAAAGACTCATGTAATGTATGTAGAGTCCAAGTTTTATGAGACAGATGATCAGGATTATGGTACCGATCAGAATCAGCAGATATGTACCGAATCGATATATCATATCCATATCGACTTTTTTACCGTTTTGAATTTCTTCCCCATCAGGAACCGGTGAAGGCAGGTCATTTATCTGTTCCTGTTCCATATAATCCTTATAGTAATCATAACCGTTTTGCTCATATGTTGCTTCAGAAGCACTTCTTCTTACCTTACCCCAGGCTATATCCTCAGCAGATTCCTTTACAACAGTAGGTTCAAATGTAACCCAGCCCAGACCTTTTATATATGCTTCCGGCCATGCATGGGCTTCAGAACTCATTACTGACCCAGTCTCATTTACTGTATGCATAAATCCATTTACATAGCGGGCAGGAATTCCGGCACTCCTTAGCATTAGAAGCATGGCTGACGCATAATGCACACAGTAGCCCTTCTGAGTGACAAAGAGGAACTCATCCACATAGTTTTCAGTACCTCTGAGATCTATACCTTTATCGTATTTATATTGTCTCAGGAAAGACTCTATCTTCTTTGCTTTTTCAAAATCACTATCAGCCCCTTCAGTCACCTGAGCTGTTAGTTCTTTTAATCTGTCTGAAGCAAAGGAGGTATCAAGATACTTATCCTTCCATTTGTCATTAGATATTATGTTAACCGCCTCATTGTATTCTTCTTCTTTGATAGTATCCTTGAGATTTACCTTATAAACCTCTTTTACATAGTCTGATATTTCTTTGAAGCTGGCATATTTTATTTCAGTATCTTTAATACTCTTAACATAGTCACGAAGATACGGGCTGGCATAATCCACCTGCATGTATCTCACATTATATCTGAAGCCCTTACCCATTTTCTTTGAAAGTCCATTCTTCAGTTCTGTATCTATCCACAGCAGATTATTAGGCCGGATAACATCTGCAGTTCTCATATATCTGTAAATGATTTCCGAACTCTTTATACTTGAGAAGCACTCAGCTGTTCTGTCATCCACTCCTTCCTGATACAGTCCATTGATGTATTCAACAAACCAGTAATTATAGTTAGAACTCATGCCTTCCTTATCAGTAAGTCCGCCTGAATCCACACCGTTATAGTATCCTCCCTCGAGATACATCATCTTCGCTTCACTCTTTCCGCTCATGATGAGTTCAACGGAAGGACTGTCTGTCATTTTTCCCCTTAAACGTGCATTATCAGAATAGCCTGCGAAGCTGGTTCCTGCGTTAAATACCACATCAAAGAAATAAGAAATCTCATCCACAGATTTATCAAAACCTGTATCTGCTACACTTATTATCTTTTTAACCAGTGACCACTCTATAGGATCTTCTTTTGCAGGAATAACCAGGGTGATAATTCCCACCAGTAGAACCACGCCCATATAATACTCAGCTTCCTGACATACCAGCTTTGAAAGTCCATATATCAGAAGCATTATAATGCTGACTGCAGCTACCTTTGGCACCTCATAAATGAGCAGACTGCTGACACATATAGCCGCTCCCATAACCAGCCAGCTGTATCTGGATATCTTTGAATTTTCAAGTAAAAGCCCCAGAAGAAATGTTGCAAAAGCAATCAGGATATTTTCTGTAAGCACCATATCCCTGAACATTATGATAAGCACAAGGGTTATTCCACCACCTGTGATCACAGCCAGCTTCTTTCTGTCCATAAGGTCAAATATAAGAAGCAGTCCCTGATAAACAAATGCATAGGAAAAAAGAAAGGCCAGACTGAGACTCCAAATACGTGCATTTACAGCAAGAAAATAGAGCGCAGTAATAAAAGCCAGTATAACCGGAAAATGAACTGCATATTTAATTAGCTTATTTCTTACATCAGACACAGTGATCCGTCCTCTTCCTTAAGTAATATAGTTACACTTCGACCTGAAGCTTCTTCCATAAGTGATTCCTGCATTTTAGGGGTCAGCTCTGAATAGAGTCGTCCCAGTTCTTCTATATATAGAGTCTGAAAACTTTCCGGTCCATCTACCAGAAATGTTTTAACTCCCGAGTTATAATAATATATCAGAAGCGGTTTCTTCTGCTCGGCGAAATACCAGGCTACAGAAACCAGTATTTCAAGGAAATAATCTCTTTTGATCATTTTCTGTTCTTTTTCATCCTTGCCATAAGGAAGCAGAACCAGACTTACCATATCTGAATCCGTTCTCTCCGGAAGTCTTACCAGGAGCTTTCCACTTCTGGCATAGTTCTTCCAATGAACCGAATTCAGTGGATCACCCGGAGCATATTTCCTTGTATCATTTCCAGGAAAGTCTTCCAGTTTGTCCAGCTGGAATACACTCTTCTGATAGAAACCTGTACTGAGGATTTTACTGATTTCCTCATAGGCTACGGATGTAACCGTCGGCAGCACACTTACTCTCAGAACAGATTTTACATTATATCGGAACTTAAATATCCCGAACACATCTCTCAGCTCTACCCTTAAAACTCCAGCCTCATAATTACCGGCGTATTTACAGAGTATCTCTGTTTCTATTTCCTTCTTACTGGTAGGCATAAGCCTGAAGGTCGTGTTAACAAATTCATCTTTAAATGCAGTAGATTCATCATGAAAGAATCTGATTCCACCAGTTGGAAGAAATCCTACATTTTCCATGATAAGCTTATACTTCTCTGTTTTATTTTTATACAGGAGTCTGGTATCCAGATCCTGATATATCATCAGAGTCAGATAAGACACAATGATACAGCCATAGGAAACCGGCAGATAAAGAAGCACAGCAAAAAATAAAACATAGGAAAAAGCACCACCATAATTACTTACTATTACTACTGAAATGATCAGCAGTAAAATGTAAATGATCAGAGGTACATTTATCCTACGTCCTGCAAATAATCTTTTTCTTTTTTTCTTTTTCTCGTCGACGCTGCTATCGGTTTTTGCTGTATCTGCTGATGAATCAGAAGCTTGAGACGTCACTGCTTCATTACTTTCCACAGTCTTTTCTACCTCTCGAGACAGGTCCTGCTGCTTTGATTCATCAACTATATTCTTCTTGTCTTTTACTTTAGCCATAATACTTATACTTCTAAAAATATCCTATCCAGAGCACTAGTCCGGTCTCTTGATCTTATCAATTATCTGAATCATCAGCTGCTTTCCGGTATATCTGTTCATCTTTGATTTTGTGGTAAGCACCATTCTATGAGGCAGAGTTACCTTTGCCATATCAATGATATCTTCCGGAACAACATAGTCTCTCTGTTTTATATAAGCCTGTGCCTTTGAAGCCATCAGAAGGTCAAGTCCGGCTCTTGGACTGAGACCATACTCCAGCTCCTCAAGAGATCTGCTCCTGTCTATAATTGTGAGAGCATATTCTATCAGTTCATCACTTATGATCACATTAAAGACTTCTTCTTTCATAGCTGTTATTTCCTCAGACTTAATAACAGCCTCTGTCTTCTTCATAAGGTCTTTATTCATGTATTTTCTGGCCAGCTCACTCTCAAGCTTAAGATTCGGATAACCTATGGATATCTTCATCATGAAACGATCCAGCTCTGCTTCAGGAAGCGGATAGGTCCCCAGCTGCTCTACCGGATTCTGTGTTGCGATCACCATGAATGGCTCAGGCAGCTTGTAGGTCTTTCCATCAATTGTTACCTGATGTTCTTCCATGGCTTCAAGCAGTGCTGACTGTGTTTTGGGTGAAGTACGGTTTATCTCATCAGCAAGAAATATCTGACTGAAAACCGGTCCCTTTACAACTTCAAATTCAGAACTCTTCACATTAAAAATGGAAGTACCAACTATATCTGTAGGAAGTGTATCCGGCGTACACTGTATACGTGAAAAACTCGCATCTACTGATTCTGCCATCATTTTAGCAAGCGTAGTTTTTCCAACTCCGGGAACATCCTCCAGCAGTACATGTCCGCCTGCAAGAAGTGCTACCAGCACATTGTCGATGATACTTTCCTTACCAACAAAGCCTGTCAGTATATTCTCCCTGAGTGCATTTATTTTATCCTGTGACATACTTCCACCTTTCTGTTTCTGTAATTCCTATTTTATAAGTCCTGTCTTGTAATTTCTGTTTTATGATTTTTTATAATTCTTTTTATAATCTCTGCTCGTTATCTGAGCTCATAATTACCACAAATGAGTATATAAAATATATGGTGATAATTCAACCATAATGTTAATGTGTAATATAGAGCTTATTATGATTTAAGCGTGAATAGTAACTGCTACGTAGCTAATTACAGAAATAAAGTTAGACAAAAAACAAAGTAACATAGTATAATTCAACTGATATTATTCATATCTAATATTTCGCGAGAGTTAATAAGGTCAGTCTGGGAGGTGTTCCATGCTTTCATACACATTCGAAAACAGCAATACTCCGATGTACGAACAGCTATATACTTTTATTAAGGATGATATAATTTCAGGAGAACTTCCTGCAGATACTAAGCTTCCTTCCAAACGAAATCTGGCAGACCAGCTGTCGGTAAGCGTTATCACAGTTGAGAACGCCTACAGCCAGCTACTTTCTGAAGGTTTCATCTACTCTCTCCCACGAAAGGGATTCTATGTGAGCGAGATATTTAGCGAGCAGGGATATTTTGATAATTATATCTCGGGGACAGATTCATCTGCTTCACTAAAAAATGAGAAATCAAAGTCTTCTACTTCCAGATCATTTCCCTCAGATAATACAGATAAGATATCCGTCGACTTAGAAACTGATAACGGAACCTGCATAGATTTTTCCAGCAATGCATCCGATCCTGCTACCTTCCCTTTTGCAACCTGGGCAAATCTGACCAGAAGGATTCTTTCTGAAGACAGGGACTACCTGATGAAGAATTCTCCTTCCAATGGACTTCCTGAGCTAAGAAGTGCTATAGCCGCCCACTTAAGGGCCTATAGAGGAATCGTCACCGATCCTGAAAATATTATCATCGGTGCCGGAACTGAAACAATGTACAGTATCCTGATAAATCTTCTGGGACATGACCTGACCTATGCTACCGAAAATCCCGGCTATGAGAAGCTGCACATGATACTGGATGCAAATGAAGTAAAAAATGTACGTATCGGTTTGGATGAAAGTGGAATAATTCCTTCTCTTCTTGAGACCAACCAGGTTGACATAATACATGTTACCCCCTCTCATCATTTCCCCACAGGAATAACCATGCCTATCCGTAGAAGATATGAGCTGCTGTCCTGGGCAGCCCTGCCTGGACGTTATATCATAGAGGATGATTACGACAGTGAATTCAGACTTTCAGGTCGACCAGTTCCTGCGCTTTACAGTATAGAGAACAGTGGAAATGTTATATATATGAATACATTTACCAAAAGCCTGGCATCAACTATAAGAATCAGCTACATGATTCTTCCTGATACCCTCGCTCGTAAGTACAGGGACAGTCTCGCCTTCTACTCCTGCACAGTATCTACCTTTGAGCAGCTGACACTCGCCAGATTTATTTCTGAAGGTCATTATGAAAAGCATATCAACCGTATGAGAACAGCATCCAGAAAAAAAAGAGACCTTCTTCTGAAGGCCATCAAGGAAAGCCCTCTGGGAAGCATCTCCGAAATCAGAGAAGAACAGTCAGGTCTTCATTTCATACTGAAGCTCTGTCTAGATACCTCCGATGAAAGCTTTGTAGAGAAATGTAAAAAACAGGGAATAAATATATCCCCTGTTTCTGAGTCATCCTTTATGATCAACTACTCCTCTATTCCGATAGAACGAATTGAAGAAGCAGTGAATCGACTTAACATATGTATATAAAAATATAATATCAAAAGTAACATAGTTATCTAATAGTTCTCATCTCAGTGAAATGGTAACCTCCAGACCCGGGTCTTTTCTAAATATCTTCAGGTCTCCATTCATCATACTCACTAGTTCTTTTACTATGTAAAGACCCAGACCGGAGCCATTTTCATTACCGGAGTTCTTTCCACGATAGAATTTACCGGTAACAAAAGGAATCTCATCATCAGAGATGCCCTGTCCATAATCACGAAAATGTATTCGGACTTTATAACCATCGCCATCCTTTTCTTCAGACTGAGAAAGTTCCTCCAGACTTATACAAACCTTCGTCTTTGCATATTTATCAGAATTATTCTTTAGGTTTTCCATTATCTGAAGCAGTCTCCTGCCATCAGCATTTATCATAATGCTCTTTAGCTTCTCACCCGCTCCTGATCCTTCTTTCGGAAGAATAAGCTTCAGGGACTCTTCATCAGTAAAAAGATTCCTGACTTCAGTATCCATAAACTTAACTAAATCAAAACTTTCCTTCTTTACTTCAAGCCTGTTCATTTCAGAAACAGAATGAAGAAAGAGATCATCTGTTAGTTTTGTGACTTCATCACATTTATCCATAATGATTCCCAGATACTTCTGTCTCTTTTCAGGAGTGCTATCCATATTTGCTTCAAAGGCTTCTGAATAAGCCCTTATGGATGCAATTGGAGTTTTAATATCATGGGAAAGGGAAGCTATTACAGTTTTGTTATTCTCTATGGCGGTTTTCTCTGCTGCTCTGGATTTACTTATCTCCTTACGCATATTGTCAAAGGCCCAGGTAAAATCCCCAAAATAATTTCCTTTATCCATTCGAAGATCCGCATCCAGGTCACCTTTTGATACCTTTGCAGCAAATGACTTCATATCTTCAAAAGGTCTGAGAATCCTGTTATATAAGAATATTACCATCACTATAAGTCCTGCAATTGAAATGAAAATCGCACCCCAGATACCTGCCAGGGACAGCTTTTTCTGAGCAGTCAATTTCTTTTCCCTGTCGGTTTTTCCAAACTTTTCTACCACCTCATCGGCTTTTCTAAGGGCACCCTCTTCATCCCTGGAGGATATAAGATTCTTGACCTCATTCATTTCAACCTGAATCGAAGAATCATCAGAAAAGCTTTGATCGTACTTTTCCATTACCATACCTGAATACACAGCTCCAAATATAATAATGACAACAGAAAATGTGATTAAAATTGTAAGCAGCTTCCTTTTTATCATTCACTTTTCCTTCTACTTTTCCAGAATATATCCTACCTTGAAAACCGTCTTTATATGTTCAGGCTTTGACGGATCCTTTTCCAGTTTTTCCCTGAGCCATCTGATATGTACCGTAAGTGTGGATGCATCCACCTCACTGAAGGCGCCCCATACTTCAGAGATCAGTTTGTCCTTTTCTACAGCATTTCCCATATGTCTGCAGAGATATGCCAACAGGTCAAACTCCTTCAAAGACAGACTGACTATCTCACCATTTCTGGTAACACTTCTTGAGGAGAGATTTACCACCACATCACCAAATTCACATTTTTCTTCCTGGCTTCCAAAGCCATAGGTTCTACGGATGATGGCGTTCACTCTCACCAGAAGCTCCTTCATGGAATAAGGCTTCGGAAGATAATCATCACCACCCATTTCAAATCCGGTTACACGGTCATCCACATTTGTCCTTGCGCTGGCAAATATAACCGGCACCGTAGACACTGCTCTGAGTTCCTGACAGACCTCGTAGCCTTCTCCATCTGGAAGATTTATATCCAGAAGTATCAGGTCATAGCTTTTATCGGTAAGAACATCAAATGCCTCCTGGACGCTGAAAGCCTGATCCACCTCATATTCATATGTCTCCAGCATTTCCTTTGTTATATCAGATAATGCATTATCATCATCAACTATCAAAATTCGTCTCATATTTAACACCTCTGAAAACATATTTTACCATATAAATCCTTTTTATTCAGTTATTAATTCTCGTGCACTGAGCTTCTTTACCTTACCTGATGCTAGATATCCAAATACCAGATAGCATAATGCAAATATAACGATTGGTTTTACAAAGAACATAAGTCCATATTCAAGCTCAATATGAGGTATTCCGAACAATGAGAATAATGATGCAAGCAGCTTCGCCGAATATAGTCTGCTGAGCACAACTCCTGCCATCGCACTTATCAGACTTATGATCATAAATCTTGCTGCAAAGGATCTTCTTATCCCCCCTGCTCCGAACCCTGTCGCTCTATAGATTCCAAGATCCGTTCTCTCCTGAATAAAAGCTTTTGAGCATACCATGATGATGGTTACGATGGCAAATACAAATGACAGAATATATATCATCAACTTTGAGCCTTCAGCAGCTGTATAGAAGCTGTCTATGAAGAAAGCATTTTCACCATCAAACTCATTAAATTTTATCTCCAGATCATCTCCGTATTTTTCCTCAACTTCTTTCACTATTTCAGGTCCCTTTGAAGTATCCTTCAGAACAACTCCATACATATTCATCTGATTAACATTGTATTTTTCACTTGGATCCTCCTTCAGTCTGCTTATGGCATCAATAGACATGGAAATGGCTTTTCCGGTATCATTCATGGTCTGGAAGATTCCAACGATCACATAGTCCTCAGTATATTTATTTCGTCCTACCTTAACTGTATCTCCAATTCCTACCTCCAGAAGCTTGCTTACCTGCTCGGTTATAACTATTTCATTGTCATACTTAACTTCACGACCTTTATAAACTGATGACAGCTCATCAGGATAGGCTTTTACAAAGGTCATCATATTTTCACCGTTTACCGATGTATATAAATGTGTTTTATACTGTCTTCCCTCTATTTCCGAATACTTCTTTATAATACTTTCAACATCCGCAACTTTACATTTCGGTTCTAAACCATTAAATGCAAATTCTATATCCAGAAATGGTTCTCCCATGGATGCCAGAGCATTTCTTGACTGTATATAACCACTCATAAGTTCAGTAGTAATTATTGTAAAGATAAGAAGCACTGTTACGATGATTGTGCTGATATATCGCTTAGGCGCACTGCTTATCTGACGAAGTCCAACCCAGAAGCCCATAAACCCTTTTCTGATCGGCAGATTCATATTACTGTCAAAGTAGAAATCTCCATGTCCATTTGTAATTGCCTTGACCGGAGAAGTCTTGGAGATTCTTCTGCTAAATACGTAAATGTATATCGCAGTTATTATAAATAACAGTCCTGTGAATATCAGGCTCTCCAGAATCGGAACCTTCTTCTCAGGAAGAATAGCCGTAAGACTGAAAAATACACGACTCATGATTCTCTCACATGGAATGGAAATAATGACTCCAAGAACAATTCCCATAAGCTCCACTATCAGATACTGGATAACATATACCATCCGGATCTTTCTATCTGAGAAGCCCTGACTTTTAAGAATCCCCAGATTCTTATATTCAATCTCCATTTCTGTACTGATATTATGTCCTGCAACTATGAGAAATATAACGAAAAGAAGTATTGCAAAACCTGTTATAACCGCCATTATTATCTCAATGAAAAGACCTGTATAATGCTCAGAGGTTTCTCTCGTAGTAGTAGCCTTGGCCATATCATTAAACTTGGTATCAAGAGTAAGTTCTCTGAGAAATATATCCGATGACTCATTTGCTTTTTCAGACGGATAAACGAAAACGGCTTTGTTTATAACCCATCCGTCAGTATCCGGATCAACTATACTCTCTTTGTTGGATGCATAATATCTGTCAAAATCCTCATCGCTCAGGAACACCATCTTATAACCTACAATTGATGAACCCATATAGGCTTCCTGAACAAACCCTTTAACAGTAAATGTCTCATGAGAATTCAGAAAATCCATTTCTATTTTGCTGCCAATCTCAGCTTCAAGATTTGTTTTAAGTCCGTACGGAAGATATATCTCTCCCTTTTTTAGAGATAGATCTTTATACTCTGATGAATCCGGCATGATAAGCTCTGTACAGTCCTCATTAAATATAGGAATTGTGTCAGGCTTTTTTAATATGAAATATCCATTTCCATCTTTCTTTTCACCAATGTGTACATTAACTCCCACCAGGGAATCTAATACTTCTACATGGTCTACGCTGTCCTGCCCGCGAACCTTATCCATAAGCTCTTCAGAATAATTCTCCTCTGTAAACAGAGCAAAGATAACGCCTTTATCTTCTACCTCAAATGCCCTGTTAAGCGCTGACTCAAAATTCTTTCTTACACCAAACATTGTTATAACGCTTATAACTATCAGCATAGTAAGTAACATGAAGCCGACCATGATACCTTTTCTATTTCTAATACCTGCTTTAACAAGTGTAATTATTTCCATGATAAACCTCTTCCTCCCTTACCAGTCAAGGGACTCAAGCCATGCATTAACCTGTGCTTCTCTTGCCTTATCAGTTTGCAGTGGTTCACCTGAACTATCCTTTTCACCATATCTGGTCAGTTCCAGCTCACCTATTATATTTCCATCATCAAGATACAGTATTCTGTTACCACGAAGAGCCGACTTTATATCATGTGTTACCATTACTATACTCTGCCCGTCATTATTTAGTTCTGTAAGCAGATTTAAAACCTCTTTTGTATTTTTTCTGTTGAGAGCACCTGTAGGTTCATCTGCAAAAAGAAGTGTCGGACTGTTTATTACCGCCCGGGCTATGGCACATCTCTGCTGCTCTCCTCCTGACACTCTGGCCGGAAGATGTGTCTTTACATCTGAAAGATTCATCCTGTCCAGCAGCTCTTCTGCTTTTTTTCTTGTTTCAGCAGCATTTCTACCTTTATCCAGATATCCTGTTACTGTTACATTTTCCAGGAGGGTCAGATTACTTACCAGATGAATCTGCTGAAATACAAATCCAAAATCCTTTACCCGGATGGAAGTCATCTTTTTCTCTTTGAGCGATGTTATGTCAACTTCATTTTCTTTTCCCGGTCTATATAGAACCTGTCCGGAGGTAGCCTTGTCCATTCCGGATAACGCATAAAGAAGTGTTGATTTACCTGAACCAGAGGAACCCATAATAACCGTAAAATCTCCGGCATAAATATCCATATTTACATTCATCAGGACCTGTGTCATCTCACCATTATTTGCAAATGATTTCTGAACATCCTTAGCTGATATTATTATTTCTTTCATATCCTGCTCCCTTTTTATTTTCTACTCCTCAACCCCAATAAGTACCCTACTTTTAAAAAAGGTACTGTCTGGTTTTGCTTACAGTACCTTTATAACATTTAACTTATTAAGGAGTCCTTAAGAAGTAAATATATCTGATATTTCTAAACTTTTTTCACCATGAGAACCACTACAAAGCCGTTATCATTATAGTATTCCATTCCTCCACCCTGACGTTCCATATAAGTTTTTGCCAGATATAGTCCCAGGCCGTAACCATTTTTTTCTTTAGATGCTTTGCCTCTGTAAAACTTTTCCACAATAAGTGGAAGCTCGTCCCGCGCAACTCCCGGACCTGCGTCACGAATGGTTATCCTTATATATCTGTCTAACTTCTTAGGATCATCAGAAGCAACACTTTCTTCATCAAATCTTACATGAATATCCGTTCCTGCATATTTGTGAGAATTACCAACTATATTATCAATGACCTGCTCCATTCTAAGTTTATCAATATAAACAAGAGATTCAGGAATACTATTCTCCAGGATAATATTTCCGTATTCAGTAAGATTTTTGAAATAGCCCTCTATAAGGGTTGATTCATATTCCTCTACAGCCACCTCTATCTCTTCCATATCTTCTATGGTAGCCCTGAATACATTCTGAACCAGTTCATTTATGGTATCAGCCTTATTTGAAATGTATCCGATTTTTTCAAGATTATTCTCAGTCTCACGAATACTTGTTTCCAGCTGCTCACGATTTTCTGAATCAGAACTCTCAGTCTGTTTTTTCTCCTCTTCCAGGAGCTTAAGTTTTTTATCCAGCTGGAGATTCATAACCTCGCAGGTTGCCTGAATAGTTGCAATGGGAGTTTTCAGATCATGACTAAGCTCTGCTACCATCTCACGCTTGGCACTTTCCGCTTCTATCTCCCTTTCCTTTGATTTAATAAGCTCTTCTCTCATGATATCAAAGCTTTCCGCAAAACCTACAAATTGATTGCTGCTTGATAAAGGGAGTGCCGTATCCAGATTACCTTTTGCTATCTCTTCAGCATATTTCTGAAGCTCAAGAATAGGTCTGATCTCAGTAAATACAATAACGGTAATCAGTATGTATCCGGAAACCAGAACAACCGCCCATAAGGAGATAACACAGACCAGCAGCTGATGCCTGTAACTATCACTTCCTCCTTTAAGAGATCCCCAGATTTTCTTATATATCTCAATCTCCTCATTACTATAGGAAGCGGGAATCCCCATCTTCATCTCCTGATGATTAACCAGAAGGATTATTAACACCAGCACTGCCAGCATGAGTAATGTATATATAGTTGTTATTCTTATGATCTTTTTCATATATTACTAACCTACAGCTCCAGTATGTATCCGGTTCCCCATATTGTTTTTATATATTCAGGATTATTGGGATCGTTCTCCAGTTTTTCACGAAGTTTTCTTATATGTACATTTAATGTACCATCACTATAAAAGGTATCTCCCCAGACCTCATCGAAAAGAGTTTCTTTTTTTACAATGGTTCCTTTATGATCATAGAGACATTTCAGAAGGGAGAATTCCTTTGCCTTCAGCTCAGTTCTTTTTCCGTTTAAGGTTACGGACATAGTTGACTCATCCAGAATCATTACCTGACTGGAATTTTCTGAAACACCACCACTCTTCTGATCCTGTGAAGCTCCCTCAGAGTTTTTATCCGCCGAAGCGGCCATGCTTCTCAGTTGTTCAACTCTCTTAAGATTAACCTTTACCTTTGCCAGAAGAACTGACAGACTGTATGGCTTTTTGACATAATCATCGCCGCCGATGCTGAGAGCTATAAGTATATCATCATCACTCTGACGTGCACTAATAAATAGAATAGGCAGCTGCATCTCTTCGCGAAGTTTTTTACAGACTTCAAAACCTGAACCATCACCAAGATTTATATCCAACAGGATCAGATCAGCCTCATTCTTTTCCAGGAAATCATAGCAGGCCTTTGCACTGTCTACATACTGAGTCTTTATATCAAACATCTCAAAATATTCGGCAGTCATTTTGGCAAGTTCTATCTCATCATCAACTATCAAACAATTATAATGCATGTTTCTCTCCTATGTCATAGTTATAATTTCACCATCAAATATATCACTCGGTATTTTATCATTAATAACCGAATACTTCTACTGTTTCAAACGTTATTATAAAACAAAACAGGAGACTTTTCATTAACTGAGCGAATAGTCTCCTGTTTGGGGTGGGAAGTTATAGATTATTCTTCTGTTATCATCTCTACAGGCTTCAGATTTCTTACCTTAAAACCTGCAGATGCTGATGTAATTATAGCTATTAAAGCTATTCCAACTATAGTAATAAGCATATAGTATGTAGGTATATCAAATGGTACGCTCTTTATTACAAAGAGTGAAAATGCTACTTTAACTGCACTTTTTCCTGCAAGTGGAGCAATGAGTGATCCAAGTACTGTACCTACAAGGATTGCAGGCATATTTGAAAGCATGATCTGTGAAATGAGATTTGAGCTTGTCTGACCAAGTGCTTTGCTGATTCCCATTCCCTTCCACTCACGGCTGATCTTGGCACGAATAACCAGTGACTCAACGAATACTACTACTAAAGCTGTAATAACGGATATGATCACACAGATCAGTCTCATGGATATAGACAGAGTATCAAGAGTTGACTTCATCATCTTTCCTTCATCAGTTGATGTAAAGCTGTAATCCTTATTTTCTTCAAGTGTATCTAAATCCTTCACTATATCATCATAGGTTTTTCCATCCTTTGCAGTTGTGTAATACTGATACTGCATATTTCCAGGAATTATCCTCTTAGCTCCATCGATGGTCATATAGATGGTGCGTCCCATACGCTCTACTCTCTGATTGATTCCAACGACTATGTAATCTGCCTCTTCTTCTGCAAATGAGATAGTTATTACATCGCCTACCTTTACTCCAAGATCCTCAGCGATAGCATTTGTAACCATAACCTCATTATCCTTCTTCTGAAGTCTTCCCTCAGTAAGAACAACATTATTTGCCTTATCTATATCATCGGCTGCATATGTAAAGAATGTAGATTCCTTATCGCCAAACTTTACAGCTGGCTCAAAACCAACCAGGGTAAACACGTGATCTACTGAATCCAGTTCTTCAATATCCTTAGCTACCTTTTCATAATCTGTATTCATATCTGAATCTGATACAAGGGCTGTTGCCATTTCAAATCCCATGAGA
>CACZOE010000115.1 GCA_902782695.1 uncultured Lachnospiraceae bacterium
AAGAAGATAATGCAGCAGAGAGAAGACCATTATAAGGAAATGGATGAATCAGCACAGGCAAAGCTTTCTGAAGCTGAAGAAATGAAGTCACAGTATTCAGACAAGCTGGCTCAGGTTGATAAAGAGATATCTGAGAAGAAGAAACAGGCAGAAGCAGATCTAAATGATTTAAGAGAGAAACTTCAGGCAGAAGCAAAAGAGTCTGCTGATAAGATAATTGATAATGCGAAGGCTCAGGCTGAAGAGCAGAAGAAGAGTATCGTTAACAGTGCTAAGAAGGAAATCGCTGAGATAGTTGAAGAAGCAACTAAGAAGGCTGTTCTTTCAGGAAATGTAAGCGAAGCTTACGATCTCTTCCTTGATGATGCTGAAAGGAGTATCAGTTAATGTCAGGTGATGTTAAAAAGATGATTACAGCTGAGCTGTATTCACCTATGGAACCTGATAAATCCCAGAAAGAACGATTTGTCAGTTTCATTTCAAAAAAATATAAGACAGAGGCTGAACTGAACTGGATAAAGGATGACAACATCTCCTCAGGCTTCAGACTGGTAGTCGGCAAAGATGTGTACGACTGGACTACTGAGGGACGTTTTACACAGCTCAGGGAAATGCTCCAGAGTATAAACATAGAGAGCGATGCTTCTGAGAAGGAACTCATTTCCCTCATTAAAACCAGTGTTCAGGACTGGTCTCTTGAGGCTGTAGCTGAGGAAGAAGGCTATGTTAAAACCGTTGGTGACGGTATAGTAGTCGTAGATGGTCTCAGCTCGGTTGTTTATGGTGAGATAGTACTTTTTGAATCCGGCGTAAAGGGTATGGTTCAGGATCTGAGAGCCGATGATGTAGGTGTAATCCTTTTCGGTGATGACGGCGATGTAATGACAGGAAGTCGTGTCAGAAGAACCAAAAAGACTGCAGGTATTCCTGTTGGTGACGCATTTCTTGGAAGAGTTGTAGATCCTCTTGGAACACCTATTGATGGTATGGGAGACATAGAGGCTTCTGATTACAGACCTGTAGAAGCAGAGGCTCCCGGAATAGTAAAGAGACAGTCTGTAGATACTCCTATGAATACAGGTATCCTTTCCATTGACTCCATGTTCCCTATAGGAAGAGGTCAGAGAGAGCTTATCATCGGAGACAGACAGACCGGAAAAACAGCTATAGCAGTAGATACTATTTTGAATCAGAAGGATACAGGGGTTATCTGTATCTATGTTGCCATCGGACAGAAGGCCAGTAGTGTGGCTCAGCTCGTTGGAACACTTAAGAAGAAGGGTGCGATGGACTACACCATCGTTGTTGCTGCTAATGCATCAGAGACAGCACCTATTCAGTATATAGCTCCATATTCAGGAGCGGCTCTTGCTGAATATTTCATGTATAAGGGTAAGGATGTTCTTATCGTTTATGATGATTTGTCCAAGCATGCCATTGCCTACAGAGCGCTTTCACTTCTGTTGGAGCGTTCACCAGGACGTGAGGCTTACCCAGGAGATGTATTCTATCTTCACTCAAGACTTCTGGAAAGATCCGCAAGACTTAATGATAATATCGGCGGAGGAAGCATAACAGCTCTTCCTGTCGTTGAAACACAGGCAGGAGATGTTTCTGCATATATTCCTACAAATATCATTTCCATTACAGATGGACAGATATTCCTGGAAAGTGATCTGTTCTTTGCAGGTCAGAGACCGGCAGTAAATGTCGGACTTTCAGTATCCCGTGTTGGTGGTGCTGCACAGACGAAGGCCATGAAAAAGGCTGCAGGAAGTATCAGACTTGATCTGGCACAGTTCCGTGAGATGGAGATATTCACACAGTTCTCCAGTGATCTGGATGATGTAACAAAGAATCAGCTGGCATACGGACAGGGACTTATGAAGCTGCTTCGTCAGCCTCAGAATAATCCTTTCAAGTTGCATGAACAGGTAATCATACTTGTTTCTGCAACAGCACATGTTATGCAGAGAGTGCCGTTGGACGACATACTTGATTTCAGAAGTGCGCTTCTTGCACATTTTAATTCTGATGAAGCCGTACTTTGCAAACAGATAGATACCAGCGGAAAACTCAGTGACGATGAGAAGGCTCATATAATAGAAGTAGCTGAAAAATTCAGAGATGAATATCTGAGTAATAAATAAATATAGGATAACAAAATGGCAGGTACCAAGGAAATTAAAAACAGAATAACCAGTGTCATGAAGACGCAGAAGATTACCAATGCCATGTATCTGATTTCCTCAACAAAGATGCGGAAGGCCAAGGCTGATCTGGAAAGAACCAGACCGTACTTTGAAATGCAGGAGCGTGAGATTAAACGTATCTTTCAGACGGAAATTGATGTAAAGAGCAGATATTTCTATCCGAAAACAGGACGAAAGCCTGCAGAGACCTATGCATACCTGGTCATTACCGCTGATAAGGGACTGGCTGGAGCATATAACCATAATGTTCTGAAGACTCTTGAGGGAGAAATGAAGAAGCATAAGAAGGTTAAGCTGTATGTGGTAGGTGAATTCGGAAGAAGGTATTGTAATAAACACAAGATTCCTATAGAGCAGTCATTTCTATATACTGCCCAGAATCCTACATTTACAAGAGCCCGTGAGATATGCGCAACTCTGCTTGAAGAGTATGATGCCGGAAATGTGGATGAAATAAGGGTTATCTACAGTGATATGGAAAATGATCTGGTTTCTACTGTTCGTATGGAACGACTTCTTCCTTTTGACAGGAAAGAGTTTCTTACAGCGAAGGAAAAAAGAAACGAGAGGGATATTCATTATGAATTCTATCCTTCAGTAGATATAGTTCTGAATCATGTAGTAGTAGGATACATTACAGGATTCATTTATGGTTCACTGATTGACAGTTTTTCGGCTGAGCAGAATGCGCGTATGAATGCGATGAAGTCTGCCAATGATAATGCCGAGGAGATACTTAATAGTCTGTCAATGCAGTATAATGCGGTAAGACAGGCGGCCATAACCCAGGAGATAACTGAGGTAGCGGCCGGCGCCAAAGCGCAGAAGAAAAAGAAGAAAAAGATTAAGGAGGATTCGAACTCTTGAATACAGGAAAGATAATTCAGGTCTCAGGACCTGTAGTAGACGTAGAGTTTGAAACAGGAAGTCTTCCAAAGCTGAGAGATGCGCTGAAGGTTACCGTTGATGGTGAAGAGCGTACAATGGAAGTTGCCCAGCTTCTGGAAGGTAATATAGTAAGGTGCATAATTCTTTCATCAAGTGAAGGGCTTGCCAGAGGAATGGTGGTTACTTCGACAGGTACCGGAATAACTGTACCGGTAGGTGACATTACCATTGGACGTATGTTCAATGTTCTGGGAAATGCAATAGATGGTGGAGATGCTATCTCTAAGGATGCAGAGAGATGGAATATACATCGTCCGGCACCAAGTTTTGAAGAACAGAATATCTCAGTTGAGATTCTGGAAACAGGTATAAAGGTTATTGATCTTCTGGAGCCTTATGCCAAGGGTGGTAAGATCGGTCTGTTCGGTGGAGCAGGAGTAGGAAAGACAGTTCTTATTCAGGAGCTTATCCACAATGTAGCTATGGAGCATGGTGGTTATTCCATATTTACAGGAGTCGGTGAGAGAAGTCGTGAGGGTAACGATCTCTGGAACGAAATGAAGGAAAGTGGAACCATCGATAAAACAGCCATGGTATTCGGACAGATGAACGAGTCTCCTGGTGTACGTATGAGAGTTGCTCTTACAGGACTTACAATGGCTGAATACTTCAGAGATGTACAGCATAGAGATGTGCTTCTGTTTATAGACAACATATTCAGATTTGTTCAGGCAGGTTCAGAGGTTTCTACACTTCTCGGACGTATGCCTTCAGCGGTTGGTTATCAGCCAACTCTGGCTCAGGAAATGGGAGCTCTTCAGGAGAGAATCACTTCCACATCCAGTGGTTCTGTTACATCAGTTCAGGCTGTATATGTTCCTGCAGATGACCTTACAGATCCTGCGCCGGCAACTACATTTACACATCTGGATGCAACTACGGTTCTGAGCCGTAGAATAGCTGAGCAGGGTATATACCCTGCGGTTGATCCGCTGGCATCAACCTCACGTATTCTGGAAGCAGATGTTGTTGGTGAGGAACACTACAGAGTAGCCCGTACAGTTCAGGAATACCTGCAGAAGTATAGTGAACTTCAGGATATCATTGCTATCCTTGGTATGGATGAACTTTCAGATGAGGATAAACTTGTAGTAAACAGAGCTCGTAAGATAATTCGTTTCCTTTCACAGCCTATGTATGTGGCAGAGAAGTTTACCGGTGTTCCGGGAGCCTATGTTCCGGTCAGTGAAACTGTTAAAGGCTTCGGAGAGATAATTGCCGGAAAGTATGACGACCTTCCGGAAGGTGCTTTCTATAATGTTGGTACAGTAGAGGATGCTGTAAAGAAAGCGGAAACGATGCAGTAATGTGATAAGAGGAATCTATGAATACATTCTATACTAAAATATTTGAAGCAGATAATACATTCTTTAAGGGGGAGCTGGAGTCCATAACTATTCCTACTGTGGATGGTGTTTATGGAGTCTGGGCAAATCACGAGAATCTTGTGGTTGCCATTCTTCCGGGCAAGATGGTCTTCAGGGACGCTGAAGGGGAGACCTACGAAGCTTTCGTATCCGATGGAATGATGAGAATAGAGGACGGTGAGGTTCTGATCCTTGTTGATTCTGCAGAGTATGCAGATGAGATAGATATCGCCCGTGCTAAAGAGAAGGAAGCTGCCGCTAAGGAGGCCATGCTTCAGAAGAGAAGTATGCATGAATATACTCTTGCAGAGTCAAGCCTGAAGAGAGCTATTGCGAGAATAAAGGTAAAGAATGGTGGATAGAGAAGAACTTGAAAAAAAATATAAGATTGATTTATCTCCTGCTGCAGTCAGGGGAAGAGTTATACGCGACACGGCTATACTTTTTATAGCCGGTGTCGCTTATTATATTTTTGTGACTGTTACACCTTTTTCCTATAAGTGCTATATCCATGAGATTTTTGGTCTTGACTGCCCTATGTGCGGTACAACAAGAATGATGCTGGCTCTGGGGCGCCTTGATTTTGCTAAAGCATTTCATTATAATCAATTTATGTTTTTGACCCTGCCTTATGTAGTATATGAGGTCATTTATATGTTTTATTTAAATGAATCAAAAAAACCAGCAGGGAAAATAAATATGATAATATTATATATATGGTTGATACTGTTATTTGTTTTCGGAGTTGTTAGAAATATTATATAGTATTAGAGGCATAGGATGAATCATAACGAAAAACATGAAAAACATGAAATATTTAAAAACCTGAAGAAGCTAGGAATTCCTATCAGGAAACTGAATATAATCATGCTTATTGTTGCGATATTTGTATCGCTTATACTTTTTGTGGCCATGCGGATAACAGACTCTATATATAATGAGACTCATAGTGCAACCACGAAGCTGCTGGACTGGAGAAAAAAAGCTTATAATCTTCAGGTGGCCTCTGATTATTTAACTGAAGAGATAAGATGTTTTGTTGTATCTGGGAAAAAAATGTATCTGGATAATTATTTTAAAGAGGCCGAAGAGACAAAACGTCGCGAAAAGGCTCTTGAGGATATCAGAATTTATCATGAAGACTCAGATTCATATAAGGAACTGAGAAAAGCTATGGATGAGTCGATGGAACTGATGAAAAGAGAGTACTATGCTGCGAAACTAGCCATCGAGGGTTATGGAGATGATCTGGATAAATATCCCGAAGAGATAAAACTAGTAGAGCTCTCGGATGAGGATAAAGCACTAAGTTCAGATGAAATGAAAAATAAAGCAGCAATGTATGTTTTTGATGATGAATATCTGAATGCCAAGAATCATATATCTACAGACATGAACGATTGTCTGGAAGAGCTGGAAAAAGAAATAGATAATGAACAACAGGAAATGTCAGATAATCTGAAAAAACAGGTCTTTATAGAACATATGCTGACTATTTTGCTCATAGTAATTGTGCTCGGGATAGTTATATTTACTTCCAGACTTGTATTTATACCGCTGAACAATTGTGTGGATAAGATGCGTAAAGAGGA
Organism: uncultured Lachnospiraceae bacterium; assembly: GCA_902782695.1. Taxonomy (GTDB): domain Bacteria; phylum Bacillota; class Clostridia; order Lachnospirales; family Lachnospiraceae; genus Eubacterium_Q. Next base: position 6,121 of record CACZOE010000115.1, read on the forward strand.
GGAAATCCCTCTCATAGGTGCCTACGAAATCAGATTTCTTGCCAAAAACTATAATCTGATGTATTACACTAACATAGAGAGTAAAAAGAAGCTTGGACATGAGGCAACTCATGATAAACTGACAAGTCTCTACAACAGAAGAGGGTATGAGTTCCTTCTTCACAATGTTGATATGGAAACATCCACTCTGATCATTATAGATCTGGATAATTTCAAAAGTGTAAATGATACTTATGGACATGATGTTGGTGATAAGGTTATAGCTAAAGCGGCTAAAACAATATTTAACAGTTTCCGTACTCAGGACTTTGTGTGTCGTATAGGTGGAGATGAATATGCTGTAATTATGATCAGATCAGATTCTTCAATGAAAGAACTGATTGCAAGAAAAATTACCATGATAAATGAAAAACTGTCAAATCCTGGAGATGAGGAAGGGCTTCCACCGATAACCTGCAGCGTAGGTGTTGCATTTGGAAGGATAGGACAGAATGTAAGTGAGATGTTCAAAAAAGCAGATACGGCTCTTTATGAGACTAAAGAAAAAGGACGAAATGGAGTAACATTCTACGGAAAGAAAATAGAAACAGCGAAATAGAATTATCTGATATTAAATAGCGGGAGGTATCCGCAATGAAAATACCAAAGATTAGTATAGCGCGTATCGGAGAAAAGTTCTCCGATAAAAAAAGTAACCTGAAGGATACTGTAAAGTTTGATGCAGAAACCCAGTATGCTGTTATTCGTAGTTCTATATGTACCGGCGAAAAAGTTGCCGGCTTTAAGAATAAAAAAGATGGACATTTTATAGATGTTATGCTGATTAAAAATAAGGAAGATGAAGAACACTTCAAAGAGATATATGGGCTGGATGAGGTTAGGGTGGAATATTAGGATTAATGGTTTATTTGACAAATGTCTATCATAAATATAAAATAGCTGTAGTTGTTTTATAGATTGTAGTAAGAAGTTAATTTTGGAGGTATATATAAATGGACGAGAATCAAATGAATCAGAATCCTTATGGACAGCCTGTGGCACCTGAAAATCCATATGCGCAGCCAACACCGTCAGCAGATCCTTATGGACAGCCAGTACCGTCAGCAGATCCTTATGGACAGCCTATGCCATCAGCAGATCCTTATGGACAGCCAGTACCATCAGCAGATCCTTATGCAGCACCGGTACCGGAGGCAAATCCATATGCAGGATCACAGCCAGAGGCAGCAGCGCCGGAAGTAAATCCATACGCAGCACCAGAGGCAAATCCGTATGCAGCGCCACAGCCAGAGGCAGCAGCACCAGAGGCAAATCCGTATGCAGCGCCACAGCCAGAGGCAGCAGCACCGGAAGCAAATCCGTATGCAGCACCACAGCCAGAGGCAGCAGCACCGGAAGCAAATCCATATGGTCAGCCTGCTATGCAGATGACACCAGACGCAGGTTCTGAACCTGAACTTGATATGTTTGGAAATCCTGTTTCAGGTGGTTCTCAGCCAGGAACTGATTCAAACTATGGTGGCCCACAGAATTTTGGTGGTCAGAGCTATGGCGACAACCAGTATGGAACACCTAATCAGAGTGCTGGTTCAAATCCATATACAACTGATAGCAACTATGGCGGAGCTCAGAACTATGGCGGAACCCAGAATTATGGTGGACAGCCATACGCAAATAGTGTTCCTAATTATTCAACATCAACTTTTTCTGATGTACAGCCAGAAGATGGAAAAGCAACAGGTGGACTTATCTGTTCTATTCTTTCACTCCTTTGCTGCTTTGGTATCATAACAGCACCGATTGGAATGATTCTTTCAAGGAGTGCGATTAATGCAGGAAATACCAGCGGAAAAGCAAGAACCGGATGGATACTTGGTATCATCGGACTTATCATAAACATTCTTGTAATTGTAGGTTATATAGTATTTGGAGTTTTACTGGTTAAAGACATGTAAATAGACATGTAGATCAGAATTCGTAGTTTTCAGGCAGGGCGTGAGTCCTGCCTGTTTCTTCTAATGCTTCATTATGTCCTTTAAGTGCAGCAAAGGGCGCAAAAATTTTTGCCCTGGATGCGCGGGACATTTTGGGATGCTTTATATCGAAGTCGTCACCGTCATGTACGGGGCGGCTTTTATTTATTATATCTTCATATTCAAAAGAATTCATATTTGTTAACTCCTGTGTCCACCTATCTGTGAATTTCTCTCAATAGTTGTAGCCCCTTCAAGAAGATCAGTCCCCTTCAGCATGGCGTTTTTCCCGAATCTGTCCTGTATTTCAATCATAGCCTTCTGAAGTTTCTTCTCCTGTTGTTCCTTTTTGACATCGGTAAATATATCATACTGAACGTAGTTGGTGCTTTCATCTCTCAGGTCATTGGCGGAAATGGTTATCCTTCTTACTGAAACTCCAGGTTTTGCTATCTTATCATAAAGCTCAAGAACCGAGTTTCTGATGACATTAGTTGAACTGGTAAGCTTTCCGAAGTTTGCAGTTCCATGAGAAGAGACTGGGACCACTCTGCCATAGTAGTCAGTTTGAACTTCGCCGTGGTAGGTATCGTTATCCACATTTTCCCTGTCATAATTGATCATCAGTGTAAAGGATGAGGACAGCAGTTCTTTTCTTACCATATCAAGAACCAGATTTTCGGTCATCTCACCAACTATAATGCGGGCTTTCTCTGTGCTGTAGGGTTCTTTTAATACCTGACCTGAAGAAAGGGATTTGGTATCAGTTTTATAATTCTTGATATCGCTGATTTCAGTGGGTTCGATTCCCCAGGCATGATCAATAAGTATCTCTGCATCGATTCCAAACAGCTTGTAGAGATATTCTTCATTATATAGACTCTCCCTGGCCAGATCCCCCATAGTATATACACTTATTTTCTCAAGCCTTCTTGCTGTACCTCTGCCTATTCGCCAGAAATCTGTTATGGGTTTATGTGCCCACAGAAGTTTTCTATAAGACATCTCATCCAGCTCGGCTATTCGTACACCGTCTTTATCTGCCTTCATGTGCTTCGCAACTATATCCATGGCGATTTTGGCCAGATACATATTTGTACCTATACCAGCGGTGGCAGTTATTCCGGTTTCTGAGAGAATTCTTCTTATCATGGTGATGGCCAGATCATGAGCAGTCATATGATAGTTCTTCAGGTAGCTTCCGGCATCTATAAAAACCTCATCGATACTGTATACATGTATGTCTTCTTCGGAAATGTAATTCAGATAGGTATTATAGATGAGAGTAGAGTACTGGATATAGAGAGCCATTCTAGGAGGTGCGATTATAAAATCTATATGTTTTCCGGTACGCTTTTCTATATCCCCCAGAATCTTTTTGACCTCAAACAGTCTGGCTCTTCCGGAGATACCATATGCCTTCAGGGATGGAGAAACAGCAAGGCAGATAGTTTTGTCGGTTCTTGACTCGTCAGCCACTACAAGATTTGTGGTGAGCGGATCCAGACCGCGCTCAAAACATTCTACGGATGCGTAGAAGGATTTGAGGTCTATGGCTATATATCTCATCTTGCTCTCCATTAAGATTTCTCCTTTAAAGCGTTACCATCATTTATGTCACTTTAATATATCAAAAATTATTAGAATATGCTATATTTTTACACGAATAATATGACAACATATGTATCGAAAATTAGTAAAGAATATCAGCTAAATGAGGAGGAAAAGATATGAACATTCCTAAGGATCCGATAATGCTCATGAGCTTTCTGAATACCCAGCTCAGAGATAATTACAGTTCCCTTACTGAACTGACAAAAAGCTGCGGCATCAGTGAAACAGACATACTTGAAAAGCTTTCAGGTGCAGGATTTTATTATGATAAGGAAACAAATCAGATAAAAAGAAAAGCTTAAGCTCTGGTGGTTAAATTATTCTAACAAAAATAAGCTAATTGATATTGATAAATGAATAAAAATCATTTATAGTAATATTCTAT
>CACZOE010000116.1 GCA_902782695.1 uncultured Lachnospiraceae bacterium
CCTCTTATCAGAGCGATGATCGAATGTCCGGATATAGAACCCAGTGTTCTTGTTTCGGGTACTCATCTCCTGAAACGTTATGGAAGTACAATCAGATATATTGAGGAAGATGGCATAGATATAGCATATACTATTCCTATCTTTGATGAAGATTTTGTCAGCAATGAAAGAGATGTGGCAAAGGCTATTGCCCGTGCCACATCTCTTACTGCGGAGATTTTTGATAAGGAGAGGTATGATGCGGTAGTTGTTCTTGGAGACAGGTATGAACTGCTTGGTTTCTGTAATGCTGCAGCTATCTGCAGGGTTCCTATCATTCATCTTCACGGTGGTGAGATTACAGAAGGAGCTATAGATGATAAGATTAGGCATGCTGTGACGAAGCTGGCATCCTTGCATTTTCCATCTATTGAGGAATATGCTCACAGGATCATTCAGATGGGTGAGGACTCAGAAAGAGTTTATCCTGTAGGAGCTCTGGGAATAGATAATATTCTTTCACTAAAACTCTTAGATAAAGAGGAACTTCTGGAATCAATTAATATAAACAATACCGAAGATTCTGATTCATATGATGGAAGGCTTCCTCTGGCTGCGGTGACATTTCATCCTGTTACTGTTGAATCACCGGAGATGGCTGCTGAAGAAACAGATATAGTCATGAAGTCTCTTATTGATTCAGGAGTTTATTCCATCATTACCATGCCAAACAGTGATGTTGGCGGCGATGTGGTTTTTGAAAGAATAAAGAAGGCGGTTGATTCAAATCCTGACAGGATGTGTATCAGGAAGAGTCTCGGACAGTTAAGATATCTGAGCCTTCTAAAAAATGCAGATATAATGATAGGAAATTCTTCCAGTGGAATACTGGAAAGTGCTTCCTTCTGTCTTCCAACTGTAGATATTGGTGACAGACAGAAAGGACGTATGGCGCCGAAAAATGTAATTCACTGCGAATGTACATCAGATGAGATTAATGAGGCTATAAAGAAGGGGCTGTCGCAGGAGTTTAGAGATGGTCTCAAAGGATATATAAGTCCATATGGAGATGGACATGCTGCAGAAAGAATGATACAGATCATTGCTGCTACAGATTTTAGCGACCCGTCTCTTGTTGCAAAGAAATTCTACGATCTGCCTGTATAAAACAGGTCCATAGGTCCGATGTCCTGAAAATCAGTTGACGCCGGATATATAGAAGGCAAATGATATGGAAAAATACATAGTACTGGGTGCTGGAGGACATGCGAAAATCGTTCTCGACATTCTGGAAAAATGTAATAAAGAAATAGCCGGTCTTACAGATGCAGCTGCGACAGGCACGTGCCTGGGGTATCCCGTTCTCGGAGAGGATGCGGTTCTTGAATCCCTTCTGTCGGAAGGAATAACATGTGCAGCCATGGGAATAGGAAATGTTGGAAACCCAGTTATCCGAAATAAGGTCTATAACTATGCATCAGGTCTTGGCTATGAATTTCCCAATGTGATCCACCCGTCTGCAGCTGTTTCGGAGCATGTCAGATTTGAAGATGGTGTGGTGGTTGCTGCCGGTGCAGTTATAAATCCTGATGCACAGATAGGAAGTCTTGCGATTATTAATACAGGTGCTGTAGTAGAACATGAAGTTGTTATTTCCAGAGGAGCACATATAGCTCCTCACGCAACAGTTCTTGGAGCCGCATCAGTAGGTGAAAACAGTTTCTGTGGTGCAGGTTCAGTCATACTTCCGATGGTTCACGTGGGTAATAATGTTATCATCGGAGCAGGTGCAGTTGTCCGGGAGGATGTTCCTGATAACACAGTAGTAGCAGGAGTTCCTGGACGGGTTATACGTACCAGATGAGTTTATTAACCATGATGATACAAAGCAGAGTATAAGGATAAAAAAATGAGAACATATATAATCGCCGAAGCGGGCGTTAATCATAATGGTGATATAGATACAGCTATCCGTATGATAGATGCAGTTAAGGAAGCAGGATGCGACTGTATCAAATTTCAGACCTTTAAAACAGAAGCTCTTGTTACTAAAGCAGCTAAAAGAGCTGAGTATCAGATAGCGAATACAAAAAATGATGACAGTCAGTTTGAGATGCTTAAAAAGCTTGAACTTGGTTTTGATGACTTTAAAATCTTAAAAGAGCATTGCGAAAACGTGGGGGTTGATTTCATGTCGACCCCTTTTGATAATGAATCAGCAGATCTTCTGGAGGAACTTGGTGTGACCAAGTACAAAATGTCTTCGGGAGATATTACCAATAAACCACTTCTTACCTACATAGCCCGTAAGAATAAACCTATGATTTTATCCACGGGAATGTGTACTATGGATGAGGTCGTAGAAGCAGTCAGCTGGATAGAGCAGTGTGGAAATAAACAGCTGACACTTCTTCACTGCACTTCTAATTATCCAACTCCTTATAGTGAAGTAAATATGAATGCCATGCTTACGCTCAGAGATGCTTTTCCGTACCCTGTGGGCTATTCTGATCATACTCAGGGTATAGTAATCCCGGTAATGGCAGTAGCTATGGGGGCTACGGTTATAGAGAAACATTTCACTCTGGACAGAAATATGGAGGGTCCTGATCATAAGGCTTCTCTGGAACCTGATGAGTTAAGAGAGATGGCAAAATCAATTCGTGATATAGAGAGTGCCAGAGGAGATGGAATCAAAAGACCTACGGCAAGCGAAATGAGCACCCGGGAGGTGGCAAGAAAAAGCATAGTTGCTGCTTCCGACCTAAGTAAGGGTTCAGTTATAAAAGAGGGAGACCTGAAGGTTAAAAGACCGGGAACAGGTCTGGCTCCTAAATATCTGGATGAACTGATCGGTAAGGCTCTTACGAGAGATGTCAGCGAAGAAGAGCTGATAACCTTACAGGATGTAGCATTTTAATCTGTAAGACCAGAAGCAAGACTCATCCAGCAAAAATTCGAAATTAAAATATGATATTAAGGAAACAATAAAATGAAACGAGTATTACTTACAGGCGGTTCCGGTTTTATCGGACGAAATATCAAGGATTATCTGTCGGAAAAATGTATTCTTTTTGCACCGACCAGAAAAGAACTGAATCTCCTCAGTGAAACTGAAGTGAGAGATTATATTTCCAAAAATAATATAGAGATTGTTATTCATGCTGCAAATCCAAATCCCGTGAAAAATTCGCTGGATAAGGCAGAGTCAATGGTAGAGGACAGCATCAGAGTATTTTTAAATCTTTATCAGGCTCAGGATCTATACGAGAGAATGTACACTCTTGGCTCCGGAGCAGAGTATGATAAGAGTAAGGAGATATCTCTTATCAAAGAAGAAGAGCAGGGCAGGGCTGTTCCTTATGATACCTATGGAATCATCAAATACACTATCGACAAAATAATTGCCGGAAGTGACAAGCAGTATAATCTCAGAATCTTTGCCTGCTATGGACCTACAGATCATGAGTCAAAATTCATAACCCACGCCATCAACTGCTGCATGGCCGGAGAGGATATAACCATCAGACAGGACTGCTATTTTGATTATATGCAGGTGATGGATTTGGCTCACATCCTGGTTTATTTTATCGCTAATGAACCAAAGCACCATGTATATAATGTGTGTACCGGCACCAGAGTACTTTTAAGCGAGATAGCTGAGATGGTCAGAGAAGAGATGCACACTGATAATAAGGTAGTTCTTCTCAGTGAAGGCTATAATCATGAATATACAGGAAGTAACGAGAGACTTCTTGAGGAACTGGGCGGTTATGATTTCATAAGTCTGAGAGATGGAATCAGAGTACAGATAGAGAGTATGAAAAATGCAGATTGAACATAGCTTGGAAGAAAAGGAAATATTTTTAAGGAGCAACAGATTCAGAGGACTTCTGGCTATAGTAGTTATGCTTTCTCATATCTGGGGATATACAGGTCTTATATTCCTTGTTCCTTTTAACAAAGTGGTAACTATTGCTGTTTTTATATTCTTCCTGTTATCAGGTTATGGAATGATGAGGTCAGCTCAGAAAAAGGATAGATATACCCGTGGTATTTTTCTGCAAAAAATCCCATTTCTTCTATTCATGGCGCTTACTTCATATCTGATAAGTCTTGCAATGCAGTTTTTTACCCATGTTACCAATGATTATGGACTTGATCTGATTCCAGTAGGAATAAAAGGATTTTTTCTGAGCACTAACTGGTATGTATACGAGCTGATAGGTTTTTATCTGCTATTTGCCATTTCAGGTCTTTTGAAAAAACCTGTGTACAGAGTTGTATTTGTATTTATATGTTCTATAATAGGCTTTGTAGTTCTGTTTAATTCAGGACTGGTTGAGGCCTACTATAACAGTATATTTGGTTTTTCTGCAGGAATGCTGCTGGGAATATGTGATTACACCAAGATTCTGGAAGAGAAAAAACATGGCTATATAATTGGTATTATAATTCTTCTTGTGGCTTTCGCGCTTATGTTCGTGTTGAACAAGGATACTATAGTTTTTGCATTGGTAAGAAATGTAGCGGCTGTGGGAGCAGTAATAATACTTCTCTATTTGTGTACATATCTGAATCTTTCTGCCAGGGTGAATGAGTGTTTCTGTCGTTTATCGCCGGAGATATATTTCTATCACATGCCTGTGGCGCTGGTACTTAGCAGGTTGGTAACTGATCCATACAAATTTACGGCTGCTGTTATTGCTGCTTCGCTTTTACTTGCAGTAATATTTAATGTAGTTGATAATAAAGTAAATAAATTCTGGAAGGGTTTATTCCGGGAAGGAGAATAAAGTGAAAAGAAGAGTTGCTGATATAATAATGGATATACTTGTGGAGCAGGGAATAACTGACTGCTTTGCTGTAGTTGGTGGTGGTGCTATGCATCTGGATAATGCACTTGCACTTAATGACAAGATTACCAAATATTTTAATCATCATGAGCAGGCCTGTGCCATGGCTGCTGAGGCATATGCCAGAATAAGCGGGAAAATGGCCGCTGTCTGTGTTACCTCCGGTCCGGGTGCCACAAATGCTATTACAGGTGTAATGGGCTGCTGGCAGGATAGTCTTCCGATGATAGTTCTTTCCGGACAGGTGCGTTATGAAATATCAGTACCAAAGAGTGGTCTGCCACTTAGATATAGAGGTATCCAGGAATTTGAGATAATCCCAAGCGTAAAGAATATGACAAAGTATGCAGTTATGCTTACTGATCCGCTGGAGGTTAAGAGAGAAGTAAAGAAGGCTATTCAGATAGCTCTTGATGGTAGAAGAGGTCCTGTATGGCTGGATGTGCCTCTTGACATCCAGAGTGCCATAGTTGAAGAGGATGATATGTATCCTGAGGAGAAGGTGGAATCAGAGGTTCCATCTATAAGTGAAAAGGATATTACATTTATAAAAGAAAAACTCAGCGAGGCTAAAAGACCTTGTATCCTGGCAGGAAATGGTATAGCAAACAGCCATACCATCGATGCTTTCAGAAGCTTTGCTGAAATGACAGGAGTTCCTGTTATTGATGCCTGCATAGCAGCAGATGCGATGTATATGGACTATCCGAGATATTATGGACTTGCTGGTTCCATAGGACCACGTACAGGAAACTTTATAGTTCAGAATGCTGATGTGATCCTTTCTCTTGGCTGCAGCATGGGCTTCAAAATGACAGGATTTGCTCAGGATAAATTTGCTCCAAATGCATTTATAATATCAGTTGATGCAGACGAAAACGAGATGAAGAAACCGGGTGTCAGAATTGACAGCTTTATTCAGAGTGAATTAAACGATTTCTTTAAGGCTTCAGAAAGTATTGGAGCTATAGATGTTGATAAAGAGTGGATTGATTACTGCGATAAGCTGAAGAAAAGATTTTCACCATTTGATCCGGCTCAGGGACTCGACCCTGAGGAGAGAGTATGTTCATACTACTTCTGGCAGGAATACGAGAAGTATGAAAGAGATGACAGCATTTCAGTACTTGGAAATAATACAGCTAACAGTGCAAAGCTTCAGATAGGAATTAAGAAGAAGGACCAGAGAATCGTAGCAAATAATAACTGTGGTTCTATGGGTGCAGATCTTCCGGAGGCTGTCGGAGCAGCAGTTGCAGCAAAGAAGGAAGTCATCTGTGTTACCGGAGACGGAAGTATTATGATGAATCTTCAGGAGCTGCAGACTATACATCATTATAAACTTCCTGTTAAAGTTATTGTTTTCTCAAATGACGGTTACAATGCTATCAGACAGACAAGTAAGAACTTCTTTAATGGTACAATTATCGGATGTACAGCTGATACAGGCGTAAGCTTCCCTGCATTTGAAGATGTGGCAAAGACTTTCGGATTTGACTACATGCTCTGCAATAATAACAAAGAGGTGGACGCTTCTCTTGAGGACTTCTTCAAAAGAGAAGGAAATGTACTTCTTGAGATAAAACAGCGTCTGGATGATCCTGTAACACCAAAGGTAATGTCCAGAATGAATGAGGATGGATCCTTCTCAACACCATCACTTGAGGATATGGCACCATTCATCAGTAAAGAGGAACATGATTCTCTCATGTTCTGGTAAAAAAGTTTATAACGTGTAAAGGAAAAAACGGTATGAATATAATAGTAGTTGGACTTGGTTCCATGGGACGCCGTCGTATACGTCTCATGAAGCAGTATGATCCGGAACTTAAGATAATCGGAATAGATTCAAATACTGAAAGAGCTTTAGAAGTATCGAAGGAGTCGGGAATAGACACGGTTTCATCCATAGATGAAGCTTTCGATAAGTATAGTGTGGATGCTGCATTTATCTGTACTTCTCCACTTTCACATGCTTCTATCATAAAAGAACTCGTATCCAGAAAGACTGACCTTTTCACTGAGATTAATCTTGTGGAAGATGGATATGAGGATTTTATAAAAGAGACAGATACTAAGCTTTTCCTTTCTTCCACATTTCTTTATAGAAAAGATGTGCAGTGGATGATAGATGCTGTAGGGAAGGAGACCGGGGTAAACTATATCTACCATACGGGACAGTATCTTCCTGACTGGCATCCATGGGAGAATTATAAGAAGTTTTTTGTAGGGGATAAAAGAACCGGAGGCTGCAGAGAGATTCTGGCTATAGAGCTTCCCTGGATAACTAAATGCTTTGGAAAGGTAAAGAAGGTAAATGTACTTAAAGGTACTCTTTCTGGCCTTGAACTGGATTATCCTGATAACTATATGATTCAGATAGAGCACGAAGGTGGAAATAAAGGTCTTCTGGCTGTTGATGTAGTAGCAAGAAAAGCTATCAGACGTATAGAAATATTTAATGAAAACCTTCAGGTTTACTGGGAGGGAACTCCGGCTTCACTTCAGAAATGGGACATCGAAAAGAAAGAAATGGAAAGCATTTCTACCTACGACAGTATTGTGAAGGATAAAAATTATTGTGATAACATTATAGAGAATGCTTATATGGATGAGATAGATGCATTCTTTACCTGGCTTAAGGGTGACGACTCAAAGGTATATCATAGCTTTGAGAAGGACTACGAAATACTGAAGCTGATAGATGAGATAGAGTAATAATGAGTCGTGTATGATCATATAATTACAGATATCCGATTAAAGAGAAATGGGAGATGTAAATAAAGTGAAGGCTCTGTTTTGTGGTGTTGGTTCAATAGGAAAAAGACATATAAGAAATCTGATATCTTTGGAAGAAGACCTTGAACTTCATCTGCTTCGTTCGACAGATCGTCCGCTTGATGAAGATATTCAGTCAAAGGTTACAAAGGTAGCTCACAGCTATGAAGAGCTGGATGAATGGTATGATGCGATATTTATTACGAATCCTACCTATCTTCATTACGATACCATGGTTCATACAAAAAATCTTTCGGATCATTTCTTTGTAGAGAAACCGATATTTGATAGAGACGATATCAGTATTGAAGAATTTACGCTAGATCCGAATAAGGTGTATTATGTGGCCTGTCCGCTGAGACATACAAGGGTTCTTATGAAAGCGAAGGAGATAGTTGATGAGAGCAGGGTGATAAGTGCCCGTTCCATCAGTTCTTCCTATCTTCCTGCCTGGAGACCGGGAACAGATTACAGAGATACCTACAGTGCCCATAAGGATCAGGGTGGCGGTGTAAAGATCGACCTGATTCATGAATGGGATTATCTTACACATTTGTTTGGTTTTCCGGAGAAGTCTTTTGAATTGGATGGTAAGTATTCAGATCTTGAGATAGATAGCGAAGATTATGCCATATATATAGCGGCTTATAAGGATAAAATGGTAGAGCTTCACCTGGATTATTTTGGAAGAGTTACCAGAAGAAGCTGTGAGATAATGACACCTGATGATTTCTATATATTCGATATAGCAAACAGCAGAGTGTTAAAAAATAATGAAGTGCTAGAAGAATATAGTGAAGAACCTAATGATAAATATATAGAGGAAATGAAATATTTCCTGAAGCTTATGAATGGAGAGGCGGATAATATAAATGATCTGAAACATTCAATCAATGTTATGAAGCTTACTAAATAAGAACAGAGGAATACTTATGGATAAATATATAGTTGATTTAAGCTTTACAGTAAAGCAGGTTATAGAACAGATGGAGCAGCATGGAATCAAGGGAGTAGTTGTTCTTGATTCTGATAAAAAGGTTGCAGGACTGTTTTCAAATGGTGACATGAGAAGTTTCTTTCTGAAGGGTGGTTCTCTTTCAGCTAATATATCCGAGGCTATGAATAAGAGTCCTAAGCTCTACACATCTGAAGAGGAAGTGGAGGAGGAGAGAAAGACAAGAATAAGAGTTATCTATCCTATCGTTGACGAAGAAGGACATGTCACAGATGTAAAGGACTATGAAAAAGGTACTGAAGATGGCAAGATCAGTGATGCCCTTAAGGATGTACCTCTTGTAATAATGGCTGGAGGAAAGGGAACCCGTCTCTATCCTTATACAAAAATCCTGCCAAAACCTCTGATTCCTATCGGTGAGAAAACAATCACAGAAAGGATAATCGGAAGCTTCCAGAAATATGGCTGTAACCGGGTTATTATGATCCTTAATCATAAGGCAAATATGATCAAGGCTTATATGAGTGAGATAGAAGCGGACTACTCTATAGAGTTTGCAGAAGAAGATAAATTCCTGGGAACAGCGGGAGGTCTTAGACTTATTAGAGATAAGCTGGATTCTACATTTTTCCTGTCCAACTGTGACATACTTGTAAATGCAGACCTTGAATGTGTATATAAGACGCATAAAGCAAAAGGAAACAAGATTACCTTTGTATGCTCTATGAAGGATTTTGAGATACCTTACGGCGTGGTTGAAACCAATGATGCCGGACTTATCACTTCCATGCGGGAGAAACCTGGTTTTTCATTCCTGATCAATACAGGCCTTTATATGATAGAGCCTGAGGTTCTGGATGATATAGCTGAAGATGAATTTATCCATCTTCCTACCCTTGCTGAGAGATATTTGGAAAAAGGCGAAAAAGTGGGTGTATTCCCTATATCTGAAAAAGCCTGGCTGGATATGGGTCAGTTCAGTGAGATGGAAAATATGATGAAAACACTGGGTATTAAAGGGTAATTACCCCTGATGATCTGAAAATTATCAATTGGAGATAGCTTTAGAAAATGGAAAAAAATAACAAGTTTGTTTCACTTTTTAAAAATCACTGGGACATAATATGCCTGATAATTGGTACTGCCGTTTATCTTGCATACGTTCTTTATGTATTTGTGGAACTTCCATATGAATCGTTTATAGATAAATTCTACCTTATAGAACCATTTTATTCAGGAACGCTGAAGTTCAGTGATCTGCTTATTCCTTATACAGAAAACGGAATGCTGGCAGCAAATGTACTTTTCCTGATAAACCTAAAGCTTTTCCATTTCTCTGTTTTTGTGGAGAGCATGGTAAATGTGATGATGGTCATATTTGTCGGCTGGATTTCCATATTTAAATATGCAAATAAGGTTTCAGAAGAAAGAAAGTGGTTCTACTACATAGCAGTTGCAGTAATGACCATACCTCTTTTTTCCTGTATGCAGCAGAGTGCCGGAGGAATGTCACTTCAGGTACGTTTCGGATTTGCTGCATTTGTTCTTGTCTCATACATGATCGATCGTTTTCTGATCGAGAACAAGAATCTTGCATACTACATTCTCACTATAGTAATGATATTCCTGAGTATCAATTTCTTTGGTTCTTCCTACAGCTTTGGTGGAGTTCCATTTGTCTGTCTGGTGGTTCTTATCTGTATGATAAGAGATAAGAAAATCCTGGATGTAAAGAGAATTCTGATAATCATAGCTTATGTTGCAGCAACTGTTCTCTATTTCTTTGAATATGGTTTCATAGGTGGACCATCCGGAGAGGTAAGAGTGGTAGATGGTGGACTTATGGATAAGGCTCTTGCATTTATCACAAATGTTAAAAGCATTGTGATGGGTCTCATCTATTGGAACAGCAGCTGTCTTCTTGGAAGATATATATTTGAGGATGGAAAGATTAGCAATAATGGTTACCTGCTGGTTGGAGTTTTCTTCACCATAGTAATTCTGGTATCTCTTTTCCTGTACTTTAAAACAAAAATGTATGAAAAGACCTGGATACCTATCATGTGGATAGGATATAATCTGGTGCTGTTCTTTATCATCTGCATCGGAAGAGTAGAGGTTATTAAGACTCTGGGAGAGGCCTGGGTAACCAGCAGCTGGTATACTGTTAACACCAAAATTCTCACGGTTTCAGTGATCGGTATCTATATGTATTACTTCAATCAGATAGAAGGAAAAGCAATTGTCAGAAAGTCAGCTATCTGTATAGTTCATCTGGTTATGGGTGGGCTTCTTATATGGGGTACCTTCTGGAATGCTGCCAGAGTACCATTTGAAAAAGTAAATCTGACTCAGATGCAGTCGTATTTCTTCGTAGAGAGTAAAGAGGATCTTCCTGTTGATGGAAATGGAACAACTCCTCTGTTTAAAGATCTGGATACTTCCTGGGATGCTATAGAGCTTCTTAAGAAATATCACTTAAGCCTTTTCAGAGACTATTCTGACTGATTATTTAAAGATTCGCTTTTTTGGAGTATGTAATGGAACGAAAGAAAAGTGCAGCCGCTGCACCACTTTTTTCGATAAAGGGAATAATACTTTTTTTTGCGTATCTCGGTATTATAGCGTATCAATACTATAATATCTTTGTTGATGGTATTTATTCCTGGGCGAGAAAAGCCGGAATTGGAAAAGAAATGATTATTGAGATTCTGATTTCGGCTGTTTTTGTTGTACTTACCTGTTTCTATGTCAAATCAAAAACTATCAGATGGATATTCCTTATCTATTTTATCCTTGTGGCGGCATATCTTCATCAGACCTTGCTTCCGCTGGGAGGTTCAGCTATTTATTTTGTGGCTGTATATCTTATTGGTTATCTATTCTTTTCTTTACTGGCTGGCAGCAAAAAAATAAGTCGGGATATATATATGATTTCTTCCCTATTGCTGGGACTATGTGCAATCATCATTATCGTAGCACTTCTTTCAGCTTTCAGGATATATTCTGTTCATAATGCTCTCTATGTGATCATAGCACTTTCGATTATTTGTCTCATTATCAGAGGAAAGAATATATTAGCTGTAATAAAAGAAGAAGTCAGAGGTGCAGAGGAAGAAAATGTTCCCAAAAGTCTTTTTCAGTCAGTTGCCGTTATCTCTTTTATTATTCAGGTTGCCAGAGTCGGAGCACAGTGTGATTATGATGGCCGCTGGTATGGTCTCAGATCATCATACGTTCTTGCACCAACTAAAAGAGGTATCTATGAAAATCTGAAGCTGGTGGGATTTACTTATCTCTATCCGAAGGGGGGAGAAATAATCCTTCTTCCTCTCTCAAAATTTAAATCCTGGAATTATCAGTTCTTATTTAATGCCTTCCTGGTTTTGGCAGTTACTTATATAGCATGGTCTTTTATCAAAAGGCTGTCGGATGAAAAAAAGGCATATATTATTACATCTGTTATAGTTACACTACCATCACTTATGAATATGGCTATGACTGTTAAGCCGGATGTTATCACAGTACTCTTTCAGCTCTCCGGCATATATCTGATATATAGAGCCAGAAAAGATAAAAACGATTTATATGTTTATATTGCGGTTGCTGTACTTATAGTTTCATACGCATTTAAAATGACTACGCTTCTTTTTACCTCGAGTATAGTTCTGGCGCTGATTCCATTTGTTCCATACAAAAGTATTCGCAGGAATGCTTCAGGAATTATATATCTCTTGATAGGAATAATAACTTTGGGATTTGTCTGGGGAAGAAATGTAGTTCTTGCCGGTTTTCCTTTGCTGTTCTATGTTGGGAAAATCGCCAGCAGTATGGGTATAAAACTTAAGTATCCATATTCCTTCAATGATTCACTGGTTGGAGATGCCAACATGTATGGATCAGTGATGAATAAGCTGCTAACAAATCTGAAGGGATATTTTATTCTGCCGGTAGGAGATAATTTCCACCATGTTATTATTGCATGGGGAACCACGCTTCCGGTCATTCTGCTTATTATTGCAGCTCTGCTATTTATATTTGATAAGAACAGATTTAAATACTATAAGGGCTGGTTATGGTTTTCGGCAGTACTTACTATTTCAATGCTTTTTGGCTTTTTAATGATAGGTCAGGCTGATGGAAACTACTTCCTGATATTTTATATCATGTTCATTATTATCTTTGGCTCATATATTTTCAGAAGATCAAAAGACCTGGTGCTGATGATAGCACTTGCAGTTATATTCAATATTTATTTTGTACTATATACCAACTGGAGTTGGGCCTACGGGTTTACAGATATAGCCATAAGAAATCCTGGATATGTTAATCAGGTGAGTATATATGATGACATCTTCAGGAAGAAGGTTGGTAAGAAGGTCTATAACACCATTCATGATCCGGATGCCAAGGTTCTTGCAGTGACCTGGGAAGTCAGTGATCTCATTGCTATACATGGTGTGTCAGAGCTCTGGATAGATGTAGAACGTGGAAATCAGGATATTCTAAAGGATTATGAGTCCTTCTATGATTATCTCTATTCCAGTGGCTTCAGATATATCTATATGGATCCTGCCATTATGACTCTGGACAGAGTGGAAATGCAATATATGACGGGACTTGTGGATGTTGGAGCCATAAAAAATATAAAGTTTGGTAAGGGTGGAGTAGTGATGATCCTTAACGATAAACTGGAGGATAATCAGGAAAAAGAAGATGAGCAGATACAAAAAATCTGCGAGTATATAGAAAAAAAGCATTCCTCTGATTAAGCTGTGACATCAATCGGACCAGAGGTTCAGGTGATATTCTTTCATGATATTTATTCCGTCACGGACATCCTGAGGATTCGCATTAAATATAGCAAGCTCGGTATCTGAATAGGAATCAATATCTTCTGCTATTATAACCAGCGAATGATAGTACTCTTTTCTAAGAGGAGAAATGAGAAGTTCAAAACAGCTGGAAAGAAGAATCATGCCAGATATGGAAAGGATTAGTAAGGTATTTATTAATCCTTTCTTTTTATTTGTTTCAGCATCAGCCTTATCTCTAAAATGCTCTGTTAGAAATATATGTGTGAGCCCCAGCAGACCGATAGTGGTATCTACCACATATCTGGAGGTTCCCAGGGTTTCTATGCCATAGAAATTCATTCTTCCGATGATAATAATGATTATGCTGACAAAGGCATAAACAAGGCACATTATGGAGAAAAGAGAAGTGTCGAAATGCCTGTTTTTAAAGAATATGATAGTGGACGCCACTGCAAGGAAAAGAATGAATAAACCTACAAGAAGATTTATTATAACTGTTTTTGAAAGAACAAAAGTTGGAGTGACTGTTGCGCCGAGCATTAAAATAAATCCCTTTGCCATATCAATCACGCTGCTGTTTGAAGTAAGTGATACTTGTGCGGTTTCTTTAAGCGTTGTCATATAGCATCCTACGGATGCAGATGCATTACAAAGGATGATAAAAATGCAGGGCAGTAAATCCTGCTTTTTTCTTTTTAATATAAGTTCGAGTGTGCAGGCAAATATAAGAGCTGAAGCAAAACCGGGATAATAAGCCTGGCTGATACAGAATATGGAGACTGCATTTATCAGTCCGAATAAGACCGAATAGATAAGTTCCTTCCGGCAGCTCTTAATTTTAAAAATCTTATCCAGAAGGATAAAAGAGGCTATGTAGATCATTATCCTGAACATAAACTGGAAATTACAGCTTATGGTAAGTATTTCCCATTGATTTAGATTAAATACCGGAAGAAGATAGAACACTGCACCAAGTATGAGGTGCTTTTTATTATCTGATTTAAATGAAGCGTTGAAATGCATTATCAGAAGGAAAAATGTGATAAAGCTGAATATCATTCCTGTAAAAATGTAAGCTTGATTGTTACATTTAAAAACCCTGACAAACACATAATCACATAAACTGTAAAAAGGATTCCAGTGAATTCCGTGGGGCAGGGTAAAGATAGTTTTAAAATCTACGGGGTCATTAAGTATATGCTCAATGTAAGCGGCACATCCACCCCAGTAATCCATGAAAGGAATAACATCAGTTGTGAATGCTAGATATGCAAAAAGAATCATACAGAATGCTGCCCATATGATGATGAGATATTTTTTTGAATTTGAAGAAGAGTCCTTCATAATTCCACCTATACTGTAAATAATTCTTTCTGAATTTAAAAATGTATGTCAATTATGACATACAGGGTTAAATAATTCAATAATGACAAAAAAATACGTGGCATGAGTAAGCGGCAGAGTGTTATAATAGTTAAGTATGTTTAATACACAAGAATACAAAAATATTTGAATGGAGAAGAAATATATGAATATAGTTCTTTTGTCAGGCGGTTCAGGAAAAAGACTCTGGCCTCTGAGTAATGAAATCAGATCCAAGCAGTTTATAAAGATATTCAAAAATGATGCAGCAGCTGATTCTGAGGATAAGTATGAATCCATGGTTCAGAGAGTATATCGTCAGATAAAGGCTACAGATAAGGATGCGGTAGTAACTATAGCTACTTCAAAATCACAGGTTTCGGCTATTCATAACCAGCTGGGCGAGGATGTAGGAGTATCTGTTGAACCATGTCGAAGAGATACATTTCCGGCTATTGCCCTTGCTGCAGCATATCTTCATGATGTACAGGGTGTAAGTGAGGATGAGGCAGTAGTTATCTGTCCTGTGGATCCATATGTTGAAGCTGACTATTTTGAAACAATCAAAAAGCTGTGGGAACTTGCTGACAAAGGAACAGCAAATCTCATGCTCATGGGAATCAATCCTACAGGTCCAAGTGAAAAGTATGGATATATAATTCCGGCTGCAAAGGATGAAATCAGTAAAGTTTCGACCTTTAAGGAAAAACCGGATATGGCAACAGCTCAGAAATATATCGATGAGGGTGGACTCTGGAATGGTGGTGTTTTTGCATTTAAACTTTCCTATGTTCTTAACAGGGCTCATGAGCTGATCGATTTTGATGACTATGCTGATCTTTTCTCTAAGTATGAAACTCTTACAAAGATAAGTTTCGATTATGCCGTTGTTGAGCATGAAGACGATATAGCAGTTCTTCGTTTTTCTGGCAGATGGCAGGATATAGGAACCTGGAATACTCTGACTGAAGCTATGGATGAAAATGTCATAGGTGAGGGTATACTTAATGAATCCTGTGAAAATGTTCATGTTATAAATGAAATGGGAGTTCCTATCCTTGTGATGGGAATGAAGAATGTGGTAGTAAGTGCTTCAACCGATGGTATTCTGGTTTCAGATAAAGAGCAGAGTACTGAGATCAAACCATTTGTTGATGCTATAGACCAGCAGGTAATGTTTGCTGAAAAGAGCTGGGGAACCTATAAGGTTATTGATGTGGAAGAAGAGAGTCTGACCATAAAAGTAACACTTAAAGCAGGGCAGAGAATGAATTACCATAGTCATGACAGACGTGATGAGGTATGGAACATAATCAGTGGTACAGGAAAAACCATAGTTGATGGAATGGAGCAGCAGGTTAAGGCCGGTGATGTGATAACAATGGCAGCAGGCTGCAAGCATACTGTCATAGCTGAAACTGAACTTCAGATCATAGAGGTTCAGCTTGGAAAAGATATCAGAGTAAGTGATAAGCATAAATATAAATTATAATTGGAGAATAATAACAGATGTCAAATATTCCGTTTCTGCTACAGCCTGCAGCTAAGGATTATCTGTGGGGTGGAAGCAGACTCAATGATGATTTTAATAAAAAAATAGATATGAGTCCTCTGGCAGAAACCTGGGAATGTTCTACTCATCCTGACGGCCTGTCTATGGTTGGAAGTGGAGTATATGCGGGTAACAGTTTAAAAGAGGTTCTGGAACTGCATCCGGAGTATCTGGGAACACATCCTCTGTTTATCATGGATGGGAAAACGGAACTTCCTATAATCATCAAATTTATTGATGCCGACAAGGATCTGTCAGTTCAGGTGCATCCCGATGATGCTTATGCCATGAAGTATGAGAACAGTCTCGGAAAAACTGAGATGTGGTATGTTCTGGATGCTTCACCTGATGCTCAGCTGATATATGGATTTAACCAGAATGTAAGCGAAGAGGTTGTCAGAAAGGCTGTTAAGGAAGGGTATATAGAACGTTATCTGAATCACGTTCCGGTACATAGGAATGA
>CACZOE010000117.1 GCA_902782695.1 uncultured Lachnospiraceae bacterium
AGAGGAATCCCTGGGCATAGAAACAATTGTTTGCACGAAGTATTTCCAGCTGCCTCTGAGTTTCTACTCCTTCTACGATACACTCTATTCCAAGTTCGTTAACCATAGATATAACGTGCTTAAACATTACACTGTTTACACTGTTGGGATCATCGTCTTCTACAGGAAGAAAGCTTCTATCTACCTTAAGTACATTCCATGGAAGTGAACGGATCAGATTCAGAGAAGAATAACCGATTCCAAAATCATCTACCGCTGTAAATATACCCGCACCCTGAAGTCCGCTAACAACTCTCTTCAGGTCATTGAAAGAAACATCAGTAGTGGTCTCAGTAAGCTCTATCTCTAAACAGCTGTGAGGTACATTATGCCTGTCTATTATCTTCAGGATATTCTCAAGAAGATGACTGTTAACCATATGTTTTCTGGACAGATTGACAGAAACACGTACCACCTTCATACCCTGATTCAGCCAGCGTCTGATATCGCGGCATACATGATCCAGCATATAAAAATCCAGCTTGCAGATATCATCTGTTTCTTCAAGAACCGGAATAAACGCACCCGGACTTATCATCTGATCATTATGGAACCATCTGCAAAGAGCCTCAGCCCCTATCAGCCTGCCTGTTCCTGTATGAACCTTAGGCTGATAATAAACCTGAAATTCTTCATTTCTAAGAGCTTCTGGAAACATCTGCTGAACCTTCATGCTTCCGGATCTAGCTGTCAGCAGAGAATCATTATAAAATACTATTCTCTCGTTTCCACCGGCCTTTGCTGTACGATAAGCAGTATTAATCTTTTCAAGTATTTCTCCCGGATTTCGTATTACATCCTCTCTTGGAATTCTGAACACCCCTATGGTGGTCGAGATGTTTACACATTTTCCTTCAGTATTATCATAAATTATCGGAGCTTCTGTCAGGTAGGTAAATGCATTTCCCATCCTGCTATACTCGAATAATGCTACGAAATCATCTCCACCCAGACGGACTACAATCCCGTTATCACCTATCAGCTTTTGAACTCCCTCAAAATGTCTCCTTAATATGAGATCTCCAGCCTTTCTTCCAAGCTCCTGATTGACTAGTGTGAAATGTAAGAGATTATACCTGACGGCAACCATTCCACCCAGACTGTTTTTTCTCGTCGAAATATATCTGAACAGGCTCCTCTGACTCGGAAAACCACTATCATCCTGGAACGCAAGTTCCTCCACCAGTTTTGTAAGACGATTTCTACTCACATAGCTAAGAGTAGCCCGCATAACCAGTTCAACACGCCATAATTCTTCATCAGTAAGGGGTTCCTCATCAGGTGACATATAAGCCTTCATCGTAGCTATAGACATTACGCTTGTCACTACTCTGAACGATAGCAGTTCTTCACCCTCTATTCCCGTATCAAAACAACAAAGAGTTTCTCCGCCACCTGCGGCCTCCTCCTGTGGGTTTCTATATAACCTTGTAACAGCCTTCGATAGACGGTGCATAGAGGATATCTCTATAAGCAGTTCTTCAATTGCAGATACATTAGCTTCTGTGTCATTCTTTATATCCGCCATTCTGGAGATCAGCTTTGTAAAAAGATTATAGAATTTAAGAGCTTTTTCATCTGCAGAAAGCTTTATATATCTGTCGGAAACGTCTGTACCAGACTGAGGCATCCATCCCTTCAGAGACTGTTTATTAACTATCATTGCTGAAACAGCTCGTCCCAGTACATCCTGAACTTTCATATCTATTTCAGAATCAAATTCGGCCATGCCATAGGCAAAGGTTATTTCTCCGCTTAATCTATTAGAGGCAAGAACGCCTGACAGCTTCTTCAGCAGTTGTTTTCTATCTTCATAATCCTCGCCTGTTAGAATAATAGTGAATTCATCTCCACCATATCTGAATATCTTGCTGTTCTTATATATATCCTTCAGAAGATTTCCAGAGTCAATTATACATTCATCCCCGACCTTATGTCCCTGGGTATCATTTATTTCTCTCAGACCATTTATATCACAGACTACGATTGCAAATGGAAGATTTTTCTTCTTACTGATTTCGTCATCCAGATTCATCTCGTTTTTAACATAGGCCAGTTTATTCTGTAAGCCGGTGAGAATATCTGTATCAGTAATGCTCTGCATAGCGTTTATAGCGCCTTCAAAGCCTTCTTCTGTTTGCCTTGCCTCATCTACATTTGATACAGCAACTATTATATGATCAGAATTATCCTCTGGAAGAACCGCAAACAGGGTTACATACTGAGGCTCCCCGTTTATCATAAGCCTATAGTTTAAGAACAGCTTCCCACTACGACGGAGACTTCTAATAAAAGTCTCCTTTTCCATAGCTTCCGCCATCATAGGATAATCATCGGGATATATATCTTTTTTTAGATTCTGCTGAACCAGATTAAAGAAATCCTCACCTAACTCATCAGTGCCAATCTTCGAATATTGCTTACTGGAACTGAATTCCATAAATTCATCAGTATTGATATCTACACGATAAATGACCTCATAGCGCAGTGCCAGAGCCATGGCTATCTCATTAAAGAGTTTACTTTCCTCTGCAATGGATAGTTCCTTTTGCATCTCACTATCTACATTACGGACAGCAATTACAATGTGCTCACTATCTTCATGCTGTCTGAAAGCAATCAGACTCACATACTGCATTCTTCCGTCAAGAACCTGTCTATATATCAGAGAATGCATACCCTTTTCTTTTAGTGTATTGAGAAGATTGTATTTATCCAGTTCTTCCATGAGCTTTTTCTGATCATCGTGATAGATATGATTCTCGATATCAGTCTTGAGATTCTCAAAGAAATCTCCACCATCATTCTCTATACCCAGGTCTGAAAAACTCTGACTGGAGTAATATTCTGTATAACTTCCAGTTTCAACATCTATGTAATAGATAACTTCATAAATGCTTCCAAGAGATTTGGCGATTTCCCCATACGCCATATACTTTTCAAATTCTATTTTGTCTCTCTGCACCTGCTTATCAACATTTTGGACACCAATTATGATGTCACTATCATTACTTCTGATGGTTTTTAAGAAATAATGAACCGGTTTATTATCAATATTCAGTCTGTAGCTAAGCGAAAAAGATTCTCCGTGTTCCAGTTTAGCCAGAACATTTTCCTTACGAAAGGTTCTTAAAAACTTTCCCTGATCCTCTGGCCACACTAGAACTCGGCAGTTATAAACTGTATCTTCATAAAAATTGTCACCCGAAGAACGAACTGACATTATTTTGTCAGTTCCTTCGGCTGTAAACTCTACATAACTGTCATCCTCAGAATCAATTACATAGATACTTTCATAATCATTTGCAAGAGCAAGTGATAGCTCTGAAAATGATTTTTCTAGCAATCTTTTACTCATAAACCCCCCATAAATAACCTCAAGGTTATCTGATGCTTTTTTACCAGTCCATCTGATCTATGATGCCAAAGGCCTCACCCTCAGGTTCCCTGTGTAAAAATATATCTTTTCCTGTAACCGGATGAACAAATTCTATCCTGGTTGAATATAGTCCTATCTCCGAGGTTCTTTTTTGTCCGCCCGTTTTTTTCTTTGGGGCAGCCTTTTTTCCAGATTTATCCGGATTATATTTTGTATCACCCCATACCGGATTTCCATGCGCTGCCATCTGGCACCTGATCTGATGATGACGTCCTGTTATAAGCTCTACCAGAACGTAGGATACAGGCCCCTCATCTGTATCCAGCTCATCCAGAACTTCATATGCCAGCTCTGCTTTTTTTGCCCCCTTTGTTCCCTTAGGAACAACCTTAGTTACATTTGTCTTTTTATCATGGAGTAGGAAGTCGACATACTCGCCTTCCGGTTCCTCCAGAAAACCTGATACCACAACCTGATAATACTTGGATATCTCCCCATCCTGAACCATGTCTGAAAGCTTCGCCGCAGTATCCTCATCCTTTGCAAAAAGAATAATTCCTCCTACAGGCCGATCCAGGCGGTTTATCACTGCCACGTATGGCTCTTCGTCTCCACTTTCGTATAAATGTTCCTTCACCAGCGTAACCATATCAACTCCGTAGGTTTTGTCCGGCTGGCTTGGCACACCGTAAGGTTTCACACAGGCTATTAAGTATTCGTCTTCATAAACTATATCCAGGTTCATAGGTATCTCCGGTTTTACATTTCGTCATATATCTTCTGTGCACTTACAAGTCTTACACAAAGTGTAAACAGCTCTGCTGCAAGCTTCAGATCTTCAAGGGTTGGATAAGTTGGTGCTATACGGATATTTGAATCATGAGGATCCTTTCCATATGGCCAGGTAGCTCCTGCATTTGTCATGATGACACCTGCCTTCTTAGCCTTATCAACTATTTTCTTTGCACAGCCATCAAGCGAATCAAAGCTTATAAAATATCCACCGATAGGTCTGGTCCATTCGCCAATCTCCAGACCACCGAGTCTGTTATCAAGAGTCTGAAGTACTGCTTCAAACTTAGGTCTGATAATAGCAGCATGCTTCTTCATATGCTCTGTCATTCCATGTATATCTTTGAAGAATCTTACATGACGAAGCTGATTAACCTTGTCATGTCCAATAGTCTGATGCTTCAGCTGACTGAGGATATCTTCCATATTGTTTGGAGAGGTTGCAAGACATGCTATACCACTTCCAGGGAAGGATATCTTTGAAGTAGAAGCAAATTTATAAACCAGATCAGGATTTCCGACTCTCTTACATTCAGCCAGAATCTCCACTATATAATCTTCCTTATCATCATAGAGATGATGAATTCCATAAGCATTATCCCAGAATATTCTGAAATCATTTGCAGCTGGTCTGAGTCTCGCAAACCTTCTTACTGTATCATCGGAATAAGAATATCCCTGTGGATTTGAATACTTTGGAATGCACCAGATACCCTTTATAGTCTCATCCTCTGATACTAGCTTCTCGATCATATCCATGTCAGGACCTTCCGGTGACATAGGAACAGGAATCATCTCGATACCAAAATACTCTGTTATTGCAAAATGTCTGTCATAGCCAGGAACCGGACAAAGGAACTTCACCTTATCCAGCTTGCACCAAGGAGTATTTCCAAGGATACCATGTGTCATAGCTCTTGCAATGGTATCGTACATTACATTCAGAGAAGAGTTTCCGTAGATGATAATATTATCCGGATTATTCTCCATCATGTCTCCGAGAAGCACTTTTGCTTCTTCGATACCGGTAAGCACACCGTAATTACGGCAATCAGTTCCATCAGCACATGAAAGGTCAGCCTCAGAATTAAGAGCATCCATCATACCCATGGATATATCCAGCTGTTCGCGGCATGGCTTACCACGGCTCATATCAAGTCTCAGGTCCATATCCTGATACTTCTTATACTGAGCCTTCAGCTCCTTTATCTCTTCTCCAAGCTCTTCCTTCGTCATATCCTTGTATGGCTTCATTTGTTTTTCCTCCATTTTTTCTAATTATGTGGCATGCGTTTTTTCTTTCAGCCACCTGATTTATCCTTGTTTCAAAATTAAACAGGATTCCACGTTCTATTATATCAGAAAACCGTCCCATATGCGACACTTAATTCATGTGCTTTAGGACGGTTTTGAGTCAAATATGAATAATAATAAAAACGATAGCGCTATTAAAATAGTGCAAGTAAAAGGATTACGACTACAAGTACAGATAAACCTACTATCAGCCAGCCCGGTCCTACTTCCTTTCTTGTCTCCACCACACTGGCTCTATATTCTTCAAATACAGTCAGTTTTCTCATTCTTTCCAGTATTTCTCTTTGTTCCGGTATCATTTCTGCAGTGTCTCCGGCATACAGGATAGAGAAAATTCCATTTGCTTTATCAAGCTCTTTTTCCTCTATCTCCTTACACATTTTGTCATATCTGAGAAGTCTTTCATCAAGAAATCTTCTCTCATCATCAAAGGATATTATCTGATGCTTCCTTCGGTACTCCATAAGATCGGGACCGGAGTTCAGGTATTTCTTCTGCCACAGACGATTCATCATTAGCCTTATGGCACTTGGCAGATAGTAAAACTCGCAAATTACAAAAAGCGGCACCTGAAAAATACTGAAAAAAACATAAAAAACACTTAACAGTCCGGAACCTTTTGCAATTAGCGAAAAAAGAAAGAGTAGCAATGTATAAGCAATTGGACAAAGAGCCACGAGTACAACAATTATTATCCTGTCTCTCACATCCTTAGCAAGTTCCTCTTTCCTTCTAAGCATACTATTCTTTTGTTCCTTATACTGACTGGCAACAAAATCCATCTGCTGTCTAAGTGCATTAAATGAATCAAGAAAACCACCATCTGCAGTTGCTGTTTCGTAATTCTTCCAGTCACGAATATAGCTGTCACCAGACTCAGCCTGAGCAGTCTCCTTTGAATTATTTAATCTATATGCCATATACGGTTCCCTCACGCGAGTTCAAAAAGTGACTAACAAATAAAACTCTCGCCTCATTCCATCACTACATAATCAGAAGATATACAAAATATGCAGAATACATCAGCAGCATGATAAGGCCGCCTGCTCTGCCAAGTCTCTTGTTCTTTACTGTAAGGAGCCACAAAAGCACCGCCGCAAGAAGTGCTACAAAGCCGTCTATCATGAAGTTTGCTGCACTGGATATGTACGGAAGATCTATGATCACACTTGTCATTCCCAGAATAAAAAGAATATTGAACAGATTGCTTCCGACGATATTTCCAATGGCAAGATCTACATTTCCCTTTCTTGCTGCAGTTACAGAGGTCATAAGCTCAGGGAGTGAGGTTCCGAAGGCAACGATGGTAAGACCTATAACCCTGTCAGATACACCGAAGACTTTAGCTACTGCCGATGCGCCTTCGACAGTTATATCACTTCCAAAAATTATAGCCGCCAGACCGCCTAGTATAAAGACAGGTATCAGCCACAGCTTTACATCCTTCGTAGCCTCTCCATCATCACCATGACGCTTTGAATACCACATGAGATATCCGATATAGGAAGCCAGCATAAGCAGGAAAATGATACCTGTCACTCTGGTTATATTTCCTGCCACGCTTCCCCAGGTGATAAAAAGAATTGTCGAAAAGATCATAAAAGGTATATCTATTCTCACTGTATCTCTTTTAACCGGAAGTACCGTTATTACAGCAGTAATTCCAAGAATAAGAAGGATATTCATTATATTGCTGCCCAGTACATTTCCTATGGAGATGCCGTTGTTACCCTTAACTGCCGCGCTTATGCTTACCGCCGCCTCGGGAGCACTTGTTCCCATGGCAACTATCGTAAGTCCGATAACTATCTGCGGAACTCCCAGCTTCTTAGCAATGGCAGCTGCACCATCTACAAAAAAATCCGCGCCCTTTATAAGGAGCACAAAACCGGCTACAATTTTCAGGAGACTTATAGCTATATCCAAAACAATTCCCTCTTTCTACTTCATCATATTATTGAATCTATCATCTATATATTTTTGAAACTTACTTCTTCCATCAACATGATTGATCTTGCCGTTACGATTCATATATTCCACAAGTCTGTCCCAGTTCGCATATCCGATATCCGTAAAGGATATTTTATACCCGTTATAATATATCCTAAGTTCATTATAGGAACGGTGAATCCTGCCCCTGGTGGTAAGACCGGTAACCAGATCGCAGTGATCAACCTCATATAGTGCTATATCCTCGCTGAATAAAAAATATCTCCTGATAATTATGTCATTTCCATCTACTACGATGGACTTTCCAAGTCCCGGAAGCATTAACGCTATAAAAGTTATGATGATCAACACTGTGACCACCTCATACATAACAGCCGCTCCACCAAGTCCCTGACCTATCCTTAACATCATCTTCAGCAAATAAAGCATGAAAGCCATGGACACTACTATAAGTATAAAATTAAGTGTTTTAGTTCTAACTCTAAAGCTATCCATAATGATATCCTTCAATCGCATTTACTCATATCACACTGACACATTGTATCATTGTTTTTATAAATGTGCCAAATCTTTCTTTCCCAGTGTACTCAGAATGTTACTTCTCGCTACTATTCACGGTTTATAAGATAAGTAAACATATAAATATAATAATACTCCTGGCAACATACATCGATATACCTATTTCAAAGAAAAATAAACATATCTATTTCTCCCTAAAAGAGAATTACCAGAGTTAATTAAATATTTCTTCGACTATGGGTAATTTTAAAATTAAAAATTTCTACAATTATTTGACAAGTGGAATATTTCGGTATATACTTTGCTACGTTAAAGTGATAAAGTCAACAAGACAGGAGAGTCAAATTACAATGATTGCAATCTTAGAAAATAATGCTACAGACGATCAGATAGAAAAGCTTACCAACTGGTTTGAAGAGCAGGGCATGCGCTGCCAGCTGTCCAGAGGAGAATTTCAGACAATTCTTGGAATAATCGGAGATACTTCAAAGCTCGATACCGAGCTGATAGGCTCTCTCGATATCGTCAAATCAGTTACAAGAATCACAAATCCCGGAAAGAAAGAAAACCAGAAATCCAGAAATAAGGATGGCGACTTCAACAGATCCGGTATAAAAACCGTGGGTATAATCGGACTCGGCCTTATCGGTGGATCCTTTGCAAAGGCATTTAAAGAGAACTCAAATGCAAAGGTTCTCGGCTATAACAGAAGCTCATCTACCACACATTTTGCCATGATGGATGGAACTCTGGATGGAGAGCTTACCGGAATTATCACATCAGCTGATGCAGATGGAAATGTCCAGACCACTCAAAACGTTGACCAGGTCTCAGGCAGTACTCTTTCAGACTGTGACCTCGTTATCATTTCGCTCTACAATCAGGCTATTATAGATTTTGTAAAGAATAATGCAAAGAATTTCAAGAAAGGTGCCCTTGTTATCGATGCCGGCGGCCTGAAGAGAAGAATCTGCAAAGAATGCTTCCCTATAGCTAAAGAAAACGGATTTATATTTGCTGGCGGACATCCTATGGCAGGTAAGAAATTCTCTGGCTATAAGTACAGCACAGGAAAACTTTATAAGGATGCTTCAATGATAATCGTACCGGACGAGTCCTACGATATGTTCCTTATAGAACGAATCAAGGATGCTCTTGCACCTTGTAACTTCGGAAGAATCACTGTTACAAGCGCAGACAAGCATGACCAGATGATTGCATTTACTTCAGAAATGGCACACATTGTATCAAACGCATATATCAAGAGTCCTACAGCCCGCGAGCACCTGGGCTTCTCCGCAGGAAGCTATAAGGATATGACCAGAGTAGCCTGGCTGAATGAGGACATGTGGACTGAGATTTTTATGGAAAATAAGGATAATCTCATTTATGAGCTGGACACAATAATCAATTATCTGGGAGAATATAAAAAGGCCCTGGAAACAGACGACCCTCAGTTCCTCCATGACATTCTCCGTGATGGAAAGCTTGCCAAGGAAGAAGTAGACGGTATATAAAAAGAAAAATTATGAGGAAGCTATATGAATACTCAGCCTGATAATATGGAATCATCCGATATTCTTAAAATTTCAAATAAAAGTAAATCTTTCGGAGGCGTGGTGCGTGCCATTGCCTCCAAATCTCATGCCCACAGGCTGCTTATAGCCGGTGCTCTCTCAAAAAGACCAGTACGTCTAATGACACCGGATAGCTCACAGGATATAGCTGCTACTGTAAATACCCTTAATGGTCTTGGGGCTTCTATCTCAAAATCCAGTGATTATTATGAGATAACACCCATTAATCTAGATGAGAATTCTAAAGAAAGCGTTACTTCAAACATCGACTGTGGTGAAAGCGGCTCAACTCTTCGCTTCATCATTCCGGTAATTGGAGCTCTTGGGAAAAATGTAAATATAACCATGCACGGCAGACTCAGTGAGAGACCCCTGTCTCCCATGTACGAGGAACTCCAGAGACATGGTCTTAATATGTCTCCTCAGGGTTCAAACCCATTTCATATAGAAGGACGTCTTAAGGGAGGTCAGTATACTATTGCCGGAAATATATCCTCACAGTTTATTACAGGACTTCTTTTTGCTCTTCCTCTTGTAAAGGAAAACAGCACCCTGCACGTGACAGGAAAGCTGGAGTCCCGTCCCTATGTGGATATAACACTGGACGTTATCAGACGTTTTGGGATAAATGTAAATGAAAGAACTCTGGAAAACGGTGAGGTGGTATTCGAAATCCCCGGTTCTCAGATCTATGATTATCAGGGTTCTGATGAAATTATCGTTGATGGTGACTGGTCAAATGCTGCCTTCTTTCTGTCGGCTGGAGTATTAGCAGATACTCCTGTAACTGTAACAGGCCTCAATACATCGTCTCTCCAGGGAGACCGAAAAGTACTTGATATTCTGAAGGATTTCGGAGCTATGATCGAAGTCAGCAGCCCTGAAAGTGATTCAAAAAAAGGTGAGATAACTGTATCACCTTCAGAGCTTCATGCAGTAGAAATAGATGCCAGCGATATTCCTGACCTTGTTCCCATTCTATCTGTGGTTGCTGCCGCAGCAAAGGGCACAACAGTCATCAAAAATATCGAAAGACTCAGAATAAAAGAAAGCGACAGGGTGCAGACTATAATCAGCACACTGTCGGCATTAGAAGCAAATATTTACGAAAAAGAAGGTTGTCTCGTCATCGATGGAACTGGAAAACTGTCCGGTGGAACTGTAGACTCCTTTAATGACCACCGTATCGCTATGTCAGCAGCTATCGCATCCCTCATAGCAAACGGGGATGTATTCATTAAAAATCCTATGGCAGTCAGAAAATCCTATCCGGGATTTTATCAGGATTTCCAATCTCTATTTAATTCCTAAATCATTTAATATATCATCTATTTCAGTTGTAACCGTTGCTGTATCCTTTTCCACTGCAGCTTCGGTTTCGCTGATTTCACCGGCAGTTTCATTTGCCAGTTCAACAGCCTCATTCTCAACTGCTTCATTTTCAGCAGCAGTCTCCTCCTGATGTGGAGCTTCGTCTTCTTCATTAAGTGTATCCAGAACGAAACACCCTACAATTGAAGCCAGATAACTGATCATTCCCAGCCAGAACATAATAACTGCAGGTCCTGATTTAAAGGTACATTTCATATGGTCTGCACCTTCTACATGATTATCTACATTCATTTCTATATAGGATACCCAGCTGGACACAGACTCCTCAAACTGCTTTACACTATTCTTATAGGATACAGAATGCGTAAGAACTATAAGACATATGATAAGTACCAGCAGAGCTGAAAATCTGATTATCTTTTTATGCTTTGTGAAAAAAGGCTGTCTCCTAAAATTATCCATAAAAGCAGCTATTATCAAGAATACAACAACTGCATAAAATATGAGCATAAATACTATAGGGATGATACCGCCAATAGTGATATGTACCTGAGAGATACGATTCTCAAGGTCTTTTTCGTATAACCCCTGAAACGCATTTATCACACTTCTGAGCAGGCTCAGACCACTACGTTCAGTTTCAGTTGTTCTTAGATAGAAACTCTTCCACTTCAGTAAAGTGGAAAGAACAAGAAATGCACAACCCATCAGGCCTACAAATCCTGTTATGCTATATGAACTGTCATTTTCATAAAATGGTTTGTCATGCTTACCATTTAGCCTGTTCATATATACCATCCTCTCTAAGCTGCTTTAGCTTATCTTTTACCATGTCCAGCTCTTCTATATAAGTCATGCCGAACCATTCTTCATCCGTTGTGATACATTTAACTGTACCGGCTTTTCTGGTGAGAATATCCTGCACTGCATCTGAAATAGTTTCTTCAAATGTGTCAGGTCTTTCCTCTACGCCTTCTACAAATCTCTTCTCAAAGCTTACCTCGATGTCATCTATAAAGCCTTCACTGAAAGCCCAGAGATTCATCGATGCCAGTGCCCCTGCAGGAATCAGATGATAGGAAGCTCCTTCATCAATAGTATAGTAACCGCGTCCATCCTCAAGCTTGATATTCTTTCTCTCATCTATTCTGGTAAGGCTGCCCTCATTATCTGTCTGACATATACCTCTGCTCACTGTTCCCGTAGGGCTGAGAGTTTTTACCAGATCATAACAGATACATCCATGCTCTCCCGGAGCTTTTGCATTTGACAGAAAATCAAATGCTGCCAGATACGCTCCGCGTCCATAGAAATCATCTGCATTGATGGTAAGGAATTTCTTTCCCTTCAGTTCCTTACGAGCGCTCCATAAAGCGTGTGTAGTTCCCCAGGGCTTTACCCTTCCCTTTGGAAGAGCTACGTCTCCAGGAACATCATCCAGCGACTGGAATACGTATGAAACCTTGATTTTCTTACTTATCCTGTCACCAATTATTTTCTTAAACTCCGACTCAAAATCTTTCCTGATGATAAAAACGATTTCTGAAAAACCTGCCTCAATCGCATCATAAATGGCATAATCCATCAGAACATGACCATCACTATCTACACTCTGAATCTGTTTTAAACCTTTAAATCTGCTGCCGAGTCCGGCGGCCATAATTACAAGTACAATCCCCTTATTCATACTTTTTCTCCTTCAAAGATTTAGTCAGTTTTTTTCTCGGTGGTCTCTTCTTTTTTATTTCCCTCTTCGGTAGTTTCTTCTACAGGCTCTTCTGTTATAATGTCTTCCTGATCCTTATTTACGATGTAGTTATCGATTTCATCCTGAGATACATCTGCACCGCCGAGAACCTTTCCGATTATTTCATTTCCGTATGCAACATCTCCGTCATTTGGAATCATTACATAAGCTTCGGTACCAAGTGAATAACATACCTTCATTGAATCAGATCCACTTACGCTGTAGGTAAGTACCTTCCAGTTACCATCTTCAAGTGTACTCTGAACCAGATAACCCACATCATCCTTACCCATATTTGTCTGGAATGTATCTCCAAGCTCTTCCATAAGAGATGCATAATTCTTAAGCATTGCAGAAGACTCCAGTTTCTCGATGGTTGCCTTTATAACCTGCATCTGGTTCTTACCACGCTGTCTGTCACCATCCTTGAAATTTCTGGATCTGGAAAAACCAAGAGCCTGCTCACCTGTAAGGTGATTCTCCCCTGCTGTGAAGGAATATGTTCCCTCTTCAGTTATTGATGTAAAATCATACTGTGAGTAAACATCAACTCCACCCAGCTTGTCTATGATTTTCTGGAAACCAGAAAAATTGATTCTCACATAATAGTTCAGATCAACATTATATATCTGTTCAAGTGTTCCCATGGAACAACCTATTCCATAGAGACCGGCATGGGTGAGCTTGTCATCCTTGCCATTTATATCCTTTGTATTCTTCTCCGGCTTAGCTGCATTTTCCTGACTGGAATTCTTGAGATTCTTATTACTCTCAGCAAGCTTTACATAGTAATCTCTAGGAGTAGAGAGAAGAAGAACCGTCTTAGTCTTATTATTTACTACTGCGATTATATTTACATCACTTCTGCTCTTTGCAGTAACGGAACCAAATGTATCAATTCCACTAAAGTATATACAGAAGATATCCTTATCTACCTCTTCCTCAGGAAGCTCCACTACTTCCTCGATATCATTTTCCATGATAATCTTCAGTTTCTTTTTGGAATAATCCTCATAAGCTTCAGTGTTATCAAGGATATATATGTTTGCCTCATTTGTAATGATAGACTTAACCCTGCCCTCTTCAAATGCGCCAATGGCTGCATAAATAGAATCAAAGTTTTCAGTCTGAATTGACTTACCTACATCGCCCTCAATCTTTTCAACAGTTTCCTGGATATGATCAGAATCATCAGTATCAACAACTGCAAATGTGTAATCATTTGAAACTGCTTCATTGATTGAAGAAACCTCGTCATCCTTGGCTACATATACATTTATCTCATCAACCTCTGTATTGTTGCCTGTAACATCATCGATGGCACGGTTTGCAACAGCCAGGTAATATGATGCAAGTGAAAAAAGAATTATAAATATAGAAGAAAATACAATTGAAATTATTCTGAGTTTTTTACTGCGGGATCTTGCGAACATGAATAGTCCCACCGGAAGCGCTATAAGAACTATGGAACCTATAAAACCATAAACGAATGGAACGAATTTAGTAGACATTGCAAAATAGATAAGTACTAAAGAAACAATCAGTTGAACGATTGAAAGTGTAATACCTGTGATTTTTAGGTTTTTCATATATTTTCCTCTTTTTCTGATATTTTTTACACACTAAAAATTATGGACAAAAAGTCCACATCTGATTTATAATACCACAAAACTTTATTAAATCAAATGTTTTATTGTACTTTGTTGCTATAGATGGAAGTTATTAGGTAAAGAGGTTCTAAAATGAAAGATATCAGATATTATCTGGATAAAGCCAATATACAGCTGGAGGATGAAAAGCTCGCCCAGCTTACAAAATACATGGATATGGTAATTGAAAAAAATAAGGTGATGAACCTAACGGCCATAACAGATCCTGAAGAATTCGCTCTGAAGCATATTCTGGACAGCCTGCTTATCCTGACAAATGTGGACAAGTTCAGTAACGTCAAGGATAAGGATATATCAGTCATAGATGTGGGTACAGGGGCAGGTTTTCCCGGAATTCCACTAAAAATAGCGTGTCCCGAAATCAGACTTACACTGCTGGATTCTCTGAACAAAAGACTTATCTTTCTTGATGAAGTAGTTGCAGAGCTGGGTCTCGACTCAGTAAATACTGTTCATGCAAGAGCCGAGGATGGAGCAAGAAAAAGTACCCTCAGGGACAGCTTTGACTTTGCAGTATCAAGAGCAGTAGCAAGTCAGAGTGCTCTGACAGAATACTGCCTGCCGTTCGTAAAAACAGGTGGATATTTCATAGCCTATAAATCAGGCGAAATCGAGGAAGAACTATCTCAGGCAGAAAGAGCCATAAAGCTTTTAAATGGAGAAAGTCCTCAGATCATTCATACTACTCTTCCTGAAACCGATATAAGAAGAAGCTTTGTTATCATAAAAAAGAAAGGGGCAACTCCAAAGAGTTACCCCAGAAAAGCCGGAACAGCAAAACGTGATCCACTTTAGATGAGCGTGGGGGAATCGCTTCCCTGACTCACTATTTATTTTTAGTATTGTTCACTACTTTTTTCTCGTTAAGCTTACGCTCCATATATCGCTTGTCGCGTTCCTTTTTCTTTTCAGCAAGAAGGTCGCGACGATTTTTTATGTCGGTATATTTTGATTTTGTGATTGGATGTATCTTTTTTACCACAAATACCGTATCCATACTTTCTGATGCTGGTTTGAATTTGATGGTGGAAAGCATTCTGCCATGTCTGAAGCAGACACCTACCGCCAGATCTGTTACATTATTTATCTGAAATGGTTTTATCTGACTCGTGGTTTTCTTTCCACATTTGACACATCTGATATCTGTGATTCTCCTGTCTTTCAGAGCATCCCTTTTTGAAGCATACTCTCCATAGATTTCCTCTAATGTTCCATTATGAAAATCATGAACAGACTCTGTCTTGTTCCTTGGATATCTATATGTATCATATACATATTTCTCAGATATATCTCCCAGTTTTCCTTCCTTCAGAACCCGGGCAGTATAGTAGGCATCGTTTATAGCAGCATGAAACGGTCTGTCCTGTGTAAGCTTTAGTTTCGTAACTGCTTTATCCAGTGCGCATACTGTATTATCCTTGGTATACTTATCTGCATATATCTGCTGAATATCATAGAATTTAAGTGGAAACGGAAGCTTCTTCATGTAGTAGAAGTCCATGTTATTCTGGAGATAGCTGAGATCCGAAGGTCCCCAGCTGCAAAAGGCTATATTATCAAGATTTAGTTCTCTATATTTTTTGTCCTGATATGAGCCTTCATTCTCATCACTTATACCTCGTGCCCAATCAAAAAATTCTGTACAGCCCTGTTTGAAAGGAACACCCTCACGCTTTAACGTTTCCTCATCATAATTGAGAATATCTCTGATATATTTATGAAATTTGGGATAAAGCTTAGGTCTGATCAGTCTTTGAAATTCATCAATTATATTTAATTTTTCATCCAGCTTTACAGCTCCGATCTCTATAATCTCAAATGGCATACGCGGATGTTCACCAGCGTGTCCGTTAGGACTCTGATTCCATTCAAGATCAAAAACAATATAGTTCATACTTTATTTTCCCATGCAAAACTCACTGAATATTTTATCTGCCAGATCGTCCTGAAGAGTTTCTCCTATTATCTCTCCCAGAGATTCGTAAGCAGCCATAAGATCTATGGTAAGGAAATCTTCACCCATACCAGCTGCAATACTATCCAGTACGCGGTTCAGGCTTTCCTTTGCATCCATTAAAGAACCTTTATGTCTTACATTTGTTATACATAACTGATTATTATAATCCAGCTCGCCACTAAAGAATATGTCTCTGATCTGATCTTTAAGAAGTTCCAGACCATCACCGGATCTGGCTGAAATACTGATAATCCTGTGGTTATCACCATCCATAAGTTCAGTGAGAATAGTCCTGACTTTATTTTCGTCTATACGTTGCTCTTTATCATTCTTGTTTATAAGTATTATGGACTTTCTGCTGAGAGACATGCGAAGTATCTCGCGGTCATCCTCATTTAGATCGTCCGATCCATCCACAACTGCAAGCAGCAGATCTGCTTCTTTGATACATTCTCTTGCTCTGTCCACACCGATACGCTCTATTACATCCGAAGTATCCCGGATTCCCGCAGTATCTATCAGCTTCAGGACGATACCGTCAAGGCTTACATCTTCTTCAAGCGTATCTCTTGTAGTACCTTCTATATCTGTAACTATAGCCCTGTTTTCTCCCAGAAGCATATTCAGAATGGAGGATTTTCCGGCATTCGGTCTTCCTATGATTGCCGTTTTGATTCCCTCCCTGATAATTCTTCCTTCATCAGAAGTTTTCAGCATTCCATCTATTCTCTGAATCAGCTCTTTTATCTCTGCTTCCAGCTTCTCTGAAAAGCCATCCAGACTATAGTTTTCCGGATCATCAAGTGCAGACTCTATATATGCTGTATTATAAAGGATTCTTTCTCTTTGCTCAACTATTTCAGTCCTGAGCCGTCCTGTCAGCTGACTCACGGAGGTAGCCAGCGCGAGATCAGTCTCTGCGCTTATAACATCCATTACCGCCTCAGCCTCTGACATATCTATACGACCACCAAGAAACGCCCTTTTTGTAAATTCACCTGGCTCAGCTATTCTGATACCCTTGGATATAAGAAGTTCCAGAACCTTTTTCATTACAAAAGGACCACCGTGAAGATCTATCTCAACAGTATCTTCAGTAGTAAAGGTACGTGGAGCTTTCATAACAAGAACTACTGCTTCGTCCAGGATTTCATTTTCATTCATAATCCTTCCAAAAGCAGCAGTATA
Source organism: uncultured Lachnospiraceae bacterium (assembly GCA_902782695.1). GTDB lineage: Bacteria > Bacillota > Clostridia > Lachnospirales > Lachnospiraceae > Eubacterium_Q. Next base: position 17,465 of record CACZOE010000117.1, read on the forward strand.
GGTGTCCATTTCTTTTATTCTTTTCTTTCCGGAAAAAATAGAGTCGCACGCCTCTATAGCCTCGGGACCACTGACACGGATCATACCGATAGCAGACTTGCCCATTCCGGTGGCTATAGCTGCGATAGTGTCGTTTTTATACATATGTTTATCCTGAAACTTTTATAATCCTATAAACTGCTTAGTTCTCTCATTCTTCGGATTCTCAAATACTTCCTCAGGAGTGCCATACTCAAGAACATAGCCTTTATCCATAAATATAACCTTATCGGATACATCACGGGCAAAGGACATCTCATGGGTAACGATGATCATGGTCATTTTCTGGTCTGCCAGCTGTCTGATAACCTTTAGAACTTCGCCTGTAAGCTCCGGATCCAGAGCTGAGGTAGGTTCATCAAAACACAGTATATCCGGCTTCATGGCCAGTGCTCTGGCTATGGCAACGCGCTGCTGCTGACCACCTGACAGCTGATGTGGATAATTGCCCATTCTGTCAGACAGACCCATCTGATTCAGAAGATCCTCTGCTTCTTTTTTTATCTCTTCATATATCTCTTTTTTTCTCTGCTTAAAATCAGGGAGTTTCTTCGCACTAAGCTGTCTCGGGAGCATTACATTTCCCAGAGCTGTGTACTGTGGAAACAGATTGAAGGACTGAAATACCAGTCCGAAATGAAGTATATTCTTCCTGATTACAGAATCCTTCAGATACTCGGGATTTCCTGCTTCAAATACAGTTTCTCCTGCAACCTTTATGGTTCCGCTGTCTGCACGCTCCAGAAAATTCAGACACCTGAGAAGTGTTGTCTTTCCACTTCCTGAAGATCCAATAATAGAAAGCACCTCGCTTTTTTCCATTGTAAAACAGATATCCTTCAGAACCTCTGTATTATCGAAAGATTTACTTATATGTTCTACTTCTAATATACTCATATTACGCTCCGTCCTTATTACGATCAACGGAAGAAGTCCAGCTTCTTCTCACACTTTCCAAGAATTACTGTCAGAAGTCCGTTGCATATCAGATAATATATTGCCGTAAAGAACAGCGGCCATATAGCACCCGATATACCCTGGGAGCCCTTCATAAATGCCTGACCTGCCCAAATAACTTCCTGAAGCGCAATAATCCTGGCAAGGGATGTATCCTTTACCAGAGTAAGGATTTCATTTGACATAGGCGGAAGTATCCTTTTGATCATCTGAAGCAGCTTGACCTTGAAGAACACCTGGCTCTTTGACATGCCCAGCACATATCCCGCTTCATCCTGTCCTACAGGAATACTGATGATTCCTCCACGATATATTTCTGAGAAATAGCAGGCATAATTTATGATAAATGCAACTGCTGACGCAAAAAATCTTCCCGATTCATCGCCTCCCCAGATGTTATTCTTAAGAACAAGACCCGGAAAATAATAAATTATAAGAAGCTGGATCATTAGCGGGGTACCACGAATGATCCAGATGAGAAATCTGAATATGAGCTTTACCGGCTTAAGCTTTGACTGGCTTCCGAAACAGATCAGAAGGCCTACAGGAAGCGCACCGATGAGCGTTACAAAAAATAGCTTCAGTGTCTGTAGAAAACCTACATTCAGAGATTTAATTACTATTGGTAATTGATCGAAGAATAATTCCATATTATAATCCTTTGATTTTACTGTTCAATAAGTGCTGCCTGTACTCCATACTTCTCAGCCGCTTTCTGCATACTTCCATCAGCATAACTGGACTTGAAGAAATCATTAAGAGCTGCTGTAAGGTCAGAACCTTTTCTGAAGCCTACTCCATACTCCTCACTGTTAAGTCCTACTGTGTATGTGAGCTTGTCATAGCTGGTTCCTTCACCAACCATAGCTGCAGCCATAAGTGAATCGATGATAGCCGCATCAGATGTACCTGCTGCAACCTCCATAAGTGCATTTGCCTGATTCTGAACTGAGGTAAACTTAAGACCGTTCTCCTGAGCCTGCTGCTCACCAGCACTACCTACTTCAACAGCAAAGTTAAGATCCTTAAGACTGTCTACTGTCTGATACTGATCAGCCTTATCAGAAGGAACGATAACTATCTGTGCATTGTTGCAGTAAGCATTTGAGCAATCCATAGCACTCTTAACCTCATCGGTAAGAGTCATACCATTCCATACACAATCTATATTTCCTGCATCAAGCTCAAGAGCTTTGTTATCCCACTCGATCTCAACAAACTCAGCTTCTACACCAAGGCTTTTTGCAAATTCATTTGCCATATCAGCATCGAAACCAATCCAGTTTCCGTTTTCATCCTTATAATCCATTGGCTCGAAATCAGTGATACCAACTACAAGCTTTCCGGCATCCTGAACCTTCTTCTTATCTTCGACTGTAGCTGCACTTGAGGAAGCATCCTCTGACTCTACTGCATTATCTGTATTTCCTGTTACATTTCCTGTATCACCCTTCATTGATGATCCACAACCAGCCATTGAGAGGCACATAGCTGCAATTAAAAAACCTGTTACAAATTTCTTCATAATTTTTCCTCCTATAATCAGAACCCTTTGCAGGGTCAAACCTCTGAGCCCGAAGCCAAAGGTTCCTCTTTGACCTACTAAAT
>CACZOE010000118.1 GCA_902782695.1 uncultured Lachnospiraceae bacterium
ATTGTTTATATTATTGTTAGAATTATTGTTGGCCTGCTCTAATAAGCTCTCTTCTCGTCATCGATTTCTTTCATATCCGTCACCTCCCGGCTACAATCTATCCCCATAGTTCCTCAAGTTTATCATTATGATAGACTACCCCAGATAACAAAAGCGCAACAAAGTAGAGTAACAAGCCGTGCATGACGAAAAAAGCACAAAACACAGTTGGTAATAAAAACTCACACACCAATTAATCGCAAATAATAATCAAAGGCGAGGCACATCGTGCCCCGCCTTATTATATTGGTAATAAAAACTCACCATCAGTAATTATCTAACTCTGTCGGATTTTGAGCTATCTATTTATTATTTTTCTTCCTTCCAAGGAAATACATAGTACCCATTCCAAAAAGTGACATCGCAAGCAGAACCATCATAAGCTCCGGTGCACTGTCATCAGAGGTCTTAGGTGCAGTATCAGTCGCTACTGTTGTAGCTTCCGTATTTGGCTCTACCTTCGCTTCGTCGCCATCACTCTTATTATCACCATCGTTCTTCTTTTCAGGTTCCTTCACAGGCTCTTCGTTTTCTTTCTTTTCTTCTTCTACAGCCTCCCAAACCGCTGTAAAGGCATGAGCGCCCTCAACCTTATACTCTGCGCCTGCTTCGTATTCCGAACCCTTCCAGCACTTAAATACATTGCCGTCCTTGGTCGGAGCCTTTGGAAGATTGATCGTTGAACCGTATTTGCAACTTATCGTGATCGTTCCGGTCTTACCATCCAGTGTTCCGCCGCCAAGATCAAAGGTCAGATCATAGCTTCTCAGTTCTTCCTTGTAGGTTGCCGTGTAAACAGCATCCTTGGTTACTGCTGTTATTTCAGGAGTCCAGCCACTAAATGTATATTCATATGCAACTGTAGCTTTCTTCTCAGGCTCTTCCTTTGAATACTTAGGTGTCTCACCATACTCAACTTCCTGCTCCTCAAGAACAGTACCGTCATCGTTCTGGAAGGTTACGTTGTATATTTCCTTAGTAATATCAGCATAAATATCAACTCCACCGCCCTTTGGAACGATTAAGTAATAATTACCATCTTCGTCTACCTCAAGGTCTACCACGTCATCGCCATAATAAGCAGCACTTATTTCATAACCTTCAGGGATATTCTCCGCTTTAAGGATCAGTTTGTCGCCAACATGAGCGATTTCATAGTCATCCTTCTTATCCAGAGCCGTTCCGTCTTCCTTTGTAACACTCAGTTTAACATTTTTAATTGCTTCATCGACGCCTTCTTTATCTCCCGGCTGTTCAACCTTGATGATGTAGTTTACATTCTGCAGTTCGAAATCATCTGCCGGTGTTGTTTTTTCATTCAGATCAACAGGAGTTCCATCCAATCCTCTTTCAACATCCCACTCAACGGCATTTCCTCTTTCGTTAAGATCTATCTTCCATGTCGTGATTGTTACAGGATTCTGATCGTCATCATCATTGCCATTTCCATCAGTTTCTACTAGGATATCCTTTAAATCTTTGTTCAGAACCACTCCGTACTCACCGCCTGCGATGGTTCCTTCAACAATAACATCATATGGATTAACGCAGCCATTAACATGAATACCCGCTTTATCGCCAAATACATCGCCCGTGATATAAATATCTGCAGCCCCTTTATCTGTATAAACATATTCTCCGACAACCAGATCGATTACCAATCCGGTTGCATCACCATTTTCGGCCAAGGCTATAACATTACCATAAACTGATGTTGAAACCGTTCCGCAGCTGTCACAAACACGAAGAGCCTTTGCGTATCCTTTCTCTCCTGTCTGGATAGCGATAATATCACCGATAAACTCTGAATCCAAATTAATCTTTCCCTCATCGGAAGTTTCAAATACTACACCTTCAACGTATTTATCACCTAAAACATAAACACCTTCGCCTATTGAATACTGTACATAAAGATCTGTGTCACCGGCATTTGTTTGGCTCATGATTCCGGTTACCCATTCATCAGTACCTGTCGATTGTACAGCAATACCTTCTTTCACCTCTATAGAAGCATTGTTATACGATTGGTACACTCCATATACACTTTTGACATCTCCGATCGAACTGACACTTATTCCTCCATTAATTACTGCATCTGTCTCGTTACCTGAATTGAGCGAATAAGCGTTCAAACCAACTATTTCTACGTCATCACCATTGACCGATGAATCAACTACAATATACTTATCTACTAAAATTGATGTAACATAACTCTGATCATATATCTTTGAATCTAAAATAACTCCATTAATTTTTCTTGACCCTGTTCCTTCTCCACTTACAGATATGTTCACATTTCCATTAATTGTGGTTGTTGAATCGCCTCCACCGGCATAGGCTTCAAGAGCATTATTACGCCCTATATATTCTGAGTTATCAAGATTAACATCTCCCTTTACAGTAAATGTGGTGCTTCCGTTATCATTATTAATATGTGCCGCATATTCTTGATTTTTTACATCAATATTGCCGTCGACCGTCACGGGATTACTATCAGTAACCTTTACCGGAGTTGTAATATCCGCCGCAAAGCTCGCAACTCCGCCCACGCTAAGAGTAGCCGCCATAAAAGCAGCAACAACTCTTGCTTTCGTTTTCATTCTCTTCCTCATACAAATACCTCGCCCACTTTTTTATCCAATTATTTGTACTATCCAAAACGGTCAATCCTGTCGCATAGTACAGCATACAAGCCGTCAAAAAGGACATAATTAACCTCTTTGATTATATATTTGATTATGTTAACAGTCAATTTGCACATTTTACCAAAATGTTTTGTGCAATTCTCTGTACCACTTTGAGAAAATCATATTTTGACGTATTTCTCACTTGTAAAAGCAATGCTTTATGCTATAATCACATGATGCATCTCAAAAAGAGAACGCATGATATATTAACCTAATTACTTATTCTATTTCTATTGGAAAAAA
>CACZOE010000119.1 GCA_902782695.1 uncultured Lachnospiraceae bacterium
ACGGAATTACCGCAGTTGTATCAAGTCCGCCTGAATAGGCTAAAACAACTTTATCCATGTTTACTGACCTCTTTTCTTCAATAATATTCTTATATGTTATAAAAACGTTACACACCATAATAACTTATATTGAGTAAAAAGAAAAGCATTCTTTGATTAATTCGAAAAAATATTTTATATCATAAATCTTGACCATATCTTGACCATTTCTTATCCGCTTTCTTGACTATTATATTGTATTCTTATCTCAGAAAAAGAAATATATTCTAATTCAAATAACAGGAAGGTAATAGGTGTTTTTAAAAGGAGATAAGAAGATGAGTAAACAAAGTTTATATATGCTTGTAGGTCTTACATGGCTTTTATTGTGTGTTTATCAGCTCAAGAACGGTAATATGTTTATGGTTGTGTTTTCAGGCGTAATTTCGATTATACTTTTTGCGCTGGCTATTTATTATAAACTCAAAAGTAGAAAATCAAAGGATAATACATCTACTGCCGGGAAAGAATAATATAAAGCAAACAAATCGAAGAATATATAAGGGAATAAGACATATCGTAGTTACGTAAGAGTGGTTGCGATATGCCTTTTTTATTGACATTAAGGTAATCTTTAGATGTGTTTATTCTGTTCAAAGTATAAATAATATGTTATATTTTGAAAATGGTGTCGCTTCTATTTAATTTTCTAGAAAGACGGTGTTTATGAATAATCAGAGAAATAATAATTCAAATAATAATCCAAACAATAATCCAAATAATTATCCCAATAGTTATCCGAATTACCCCAACAATTACCCTAACAGTTACTCAAACAATTACCCAAACAATTACCCCAATAATCAACAGACGCCATATCGGAATCAAAGTGTTCCGGTAAAGAAACAGTCTACGGGAAAACTTGCGGCTATGATTGTCGGAATCGTTATGATAGGTTCTATTTTATTAGTTGTTGGAGTTGTTATATTCTTTAGATATATTTATAGTGGTAAAAATTCCTCTCGAAATAAAGAGTGGGTGCAAAAAATGAACGATACTTTTCCTGATGATGAGTTTACCTATGTCAGCTATGATAAAATTGGGGTAACGGGACTAGGTTCATTTAGAAACAAAAATGTAATAGTGGTTTCTTCTAAAAATCTTCCGAAACGGAAAGTTACTGTAGGTTGGGACGATAATCATACACAGCTTGTAACTGATTATAATTATCGTGTTTATGAAGATGATTTAGATGAGTATTATAAAGAAGTAATCGGAAGATTCTTTACTCCGGATGATATGAAGGTCAGTTATATGATATATTTTGATTATAAGACCGAGTTGAAGCCTTATACTTTTGATGAGTTCAGAGAGAGTCATTCAGATGTTTATAATCTTACGGCGCATATGAAATATAGCGGTGCATTTCCGTCTGAAGAGGAAGTGACTAAGGCGCTTGAGTCAATTATATATAGTCTGGATGATACAGTTAATCTGACTATTTATATGTCACATGATTCTCTCGATTATGGTGATAATACAGAAGGAAATGAAAGATATATCCTGTCTATGGAGAGTCCTACAAGGATTAAGTATCTAGATCATTACACTATTAATTGGATAACAACTAAAACAGGAAAAGATATACGACGTGATATAGAGGAAAACATTTACGAAAATAAAGACGTGGACTAAGGAATAAATGTACTATAGAAATAAAGAGGTAATATAAAATGGCACTAGGTCTTTTAATGCTGTTTATAATGATGATGCTCCTGGTTGTTGGGGCGATATTTATCATAGGTATTGTTTTCATCATTGTTGGAAGCAAAGATAAGAAAATGGGAGGCAAGGGAACCCAAAGAAACATCGGCATAGTCATGGTATCGATACCATTCCTATTAGTCATGTGCATAGCGGGGCGGGTTCTTTTGTATAAAGTTAAGGTCAAATGTGTTGCTGATGAATGGCGATACAAACCATTTTTTATGCCTCGTAATGAAATCATGGGTTCAAGTGAAATGCTGAGGGAGATGCTCGAATCCGTTGATGATAAAGATAAAGAAATATTTTATCGTGAGTTTTCCGTGAATGTAAGATCAGACATACATTTTGAGGATAAGTTAAATGATTTCTTCGATGATATTGAAAATATGCAAGTAAGTCTTGATCCGGATGATTTTCTAACGGATTATGGCAAGAATGTTCATATTGAAGGCACTTCAACTTTCTATCCGGCAGGTTATATTTATTCTGCCAAGATAGACGGTGAGACGTACTATTGCTATGTAAGGACATGTAGTATGAATTATGATGATAAGAATGATGTGGGGCTTCAGCAGTTTATCATCTGCACTGAAGATAAGGTGGATGAGCTCCATAAGATCATAGAAAGTGGAAATGTCGATAACTATCTAGATGTATTGTAAGGAATAGATAATAGGTGCCAGAGGTTCCGGAAAAGGGCTGCTGAGAGGAAGAATAAATATAAATGATAAATATAGATGCGGAAATATATAGTGAATTTAAATGTAAGGCAGATAAATGTAAGCATAGCTGCTGTAAGGGCTGGGAGATAGATATAGACGAAGATACCCTCTATTACTATAAAAGCCTTGATACTGAGCTGGGAAATGAGATAAGACAGAATATTCATGAGGGAGAAGATACATTTTTCAAACTGACTGAAGATAAGAGATGTCCATTTCTAAAGGATAGTGGTCTATGTAAGATAATAGAAGAATTAGGCGAGGATGGTCTTTGTGACATATGCAGACTTCATCCTCGGTTTTTTGAGAAAATAAACGATTATAGCTTAGCCGGCGTGGGGCTGAGCTGTGAGAAGGCTTCAGAACTACTTTTTGAAAAGAGCAGCCTGGATTTTATAATCTGTGACAGTCAGCAGACTATTAGTTTTCAGAAGCTTCTGGAAATGTTGGAAATAGATATCTCACAGGACTCCTTAAAACTGTCAAATATAATTTCTGAATATCTGGATGAAGCTAAGATTGAAAAAATCCTGGATATCTTTTATATAACAGAACCTATCGATTCCAACTGGAAAAATGAAGTGCTGCTGGTAAAGAGATATTTAAAAAATTATCAGAATAACTCGGAAGACCGATATGATCTGAAAAATTTAGATAATCTTGATGTACAAAAATACGAATTGTTCTATCAATATATTCTTTTCAGGCAGCTGGAGCTGATAGAAGACTACGGAATTCAGATAATTATAGATTATGCGGTTTATAGTATTATATTTATAATGCTTTACGCTAAATCATTTCAAGATGATATAGAAGCTGTAAGGAGATGGTCCGAACAGATAGAATATAATGAAGATAATATTGATATTATTCTAAATGATCTGGATAAATGAACTATGGGGGACTTTTGAGTATTTTTATGATGGGGTTATTTGAGAAAAACAGACCGGTTATAGCGGCGGGGATTCTTTACACAATAACTGCAATGATCGTAGTTATATCTGCGTGGGTAGAAGATCTAAATCGCTTTGATCTGAGTCTCACCATTTCACGATATGTGGGACTTCGCCATTGGACAGCGTATCTATATATGGTGGTAGCTGTTGTCATGGTTTCACTGGTACTTATATATCTGAAAAAATCCGATATGTATACAGTGAGAAAAATCTTATATGGCGTAACATTTATCTGTATATTAGGTTGTGCCATTTTTCCTCATAATGAAGAGTGGAGTACATTTGCTTCGAATCTGCATAATTACTTTGCCTATATCATGATGTTTGCTGTGACCGTATCTATAGTAATGATGGTGATTAAGGCCAGAAACAGGTCGCAAAGGGTGTTTGCAGTAGTGGCTGCTACCTATGCGGCGTTCTTTATCAT
>CACZOE010000120.1 GCA_902782695.1 uncultured Lachnospiraceae bacterium
AGCTGAGGGTCAGGAAGGATAGCTCTCGCTATGGCTATACGCTGACGTTCTCCACCGGAAAGTGTATATCCCTTTTCGCCTACGTAGGTGTTATAACCATCCGGAAGTCTGCTTATGAAATCATGTGCATTTGCAAGCTTTGCAGCTCTTATTATTTCTTCAGGAGTTGCATCAGGTTTTGAAAATCTGATGTTATCAATGATAGTTCCAGAGAACAGGAAGGTTTCCTGAAGTACGACACCTATCTGCGAATGATAGGATTCTGATTTTACTTCGTTTAAGTCATTTCCATCTATCAGAAGCTTTCCGTCATCTATTTTATAAAGTCCCATCAGAAGATTTATCAGAGTGGACTTGCCGGTTCCGGAAGCTCCGACGATTCCTATCATTTCACCAGGTTTAATAACTGCATTTATATCCTCAAGCACTGGCTGATAAGATTTATATCCGAAGGTTGCGTGGTCAAATGTAACCTCGCCCTTTATTTTAATGTCGTGTGCATTTTCGGACTCTTCAGGTACTTCCTGAGCCAGTACATCATAGATACGCTCCAGACTGCTGGTAAGTCGGGACAGCTCTCTGGGGAGTCTTCCCAGCCAGCCTACATATTGGAAGAGCAGCAGGGTATAAGTAATGAACTGATAAAGTTCACCTGCTGACATTTTGCCTGCGAAGACATCACTTCCACCGAAGAACACAACTATAACAACACCCATTCCCATGAGCATGGACATTACAAAATCAAACACGCCCCAGAATCTTTCATTTCTCATCTGAATCAGAGCAAATTCACTGGATATGGCTTTGAACCTTTCGGATTCATCCTTTTCCTTTCCATAGCTCTTAACAACCCTCATTCCGGAGATAACATCCTGCAGATCACTGGCCACATCGTCGTTTTTCTTGAACTGCAGATGGAAAATCCTGTGTATGGTTTTCCTGAGGGAAAGCATGAGCACTGAAAGTATAGGTACAATGATAAATGTAAGCAGTGCCAGTTTAATATTCAGAACCATCATAAAAATGATATCCCAGATAAATATGAAGAATACCGCAAACAGGTTGCAGAATATATCCTCCATGAATTCACGTATGAAACGTGTATCCTGGGTAATTCTGTTAAGCAGCTCACCGGGTCTTCTGTCATTTATGAATTCCAGTGGGAGCTTCTGATATTTATCAAAAAGTTCAACTCTCAAGTCTGCGGAAATCTTAGCACCCAGTCTTGCAGATGCATTACTTTTCAGGATATTGACTATAACTATTCCCACACTTAGTGAAAACATGAGCGAGAGAAAGAAGAGTGCCTGTTTCATTCCACCGCCGGTTTTTAGTACATCATTTATGAGGTGCTTCTGAATCTCCGGGTTAAGAAGGGTGGTAACGGCAGCCATTATCATAAGGAAGAATATTCCGAAGAAATCTTTCTTATAGGGCTTTGCCATTCGAAGGAATGCACTCAGGAAACCACCCTCCTTAGAACATTTAGGACAAGTCTTGGTTCCTGGAATCGCACGTCCACACACCGGACAGATCTTCTCATATTCGCTGCTTTCTACTTCTTCGAATCTGCCGGAGATGAGGATGTTTATTCCTCTGGCAACGTAGGCATAGCGGCTCATGTGCTTCGCAGAATAGTGAAGAAGTACTATGTCCTTTCCGTCTTTTCTGGCAGAGAGTATTCCGCCACCTACTCCGGGCTCAGCAGTTACTTTTTCAAGTTCATTTATATTTATTATTCTTTTATTATCTCCGCTGAATATGTACAGCTTTTTAGTGGTAACAACGAAGAAGGAATCATTGGTCCAGTTTCCGTTCTCGCCGATATCGATGGGAACGCTGTAGTAGATTCTTTCATCTGCTGATGTTTCCACAGCTTTATCTATACTCTGCGGAAGTACATATTTAAGTATCATAGTAAAACCTCGTCAGGTTACAGAAATCATCCGAACCTTTTTATATCAAAACCTTCACAAATTTATTATCTAGTATTTTCTTACAGGAAGAGATCCAGCATTCTACGTTCTTTCTGGGATAGAGCATCCACGTCCCGTATCTCGAAACGATTCTCGTCTACATCTGAGATGATGAGTCTTGTGTCAGAAAGTTTTGCGACAGCATTTGCACCCATGTTTATTGTAAATTTACATTCACCCTTATCAGTCATTACATGGAAATATGCATAGCCGTATTCGTCTTTTATGCTGAATATTTTCTGGATGACAGGAGTGAAGTAGCTGAGACGCAGCTGTTCATTTAAAATGTTCTGAGTCTCCTCAGTCATTTCAGAAAGGTCTTCAATTATTCCTATTTCACGTCCGTCTCCTCCATGTTCCCTGATGGAAATGTACTTATCTGCGTCAGAGAATGGGAAGAGTCTCACAACCTTTATCCTGTCATAGTGCTGGCCGTTAAAATCAAAGCTTACAAAACCACCTTCGGTTTTCTTAAATTTATCCTTTGCAGTGATCATGTGGATCGCTGTCATTTCTTCGGCTTTTTTCTCATATATATTAATAGTATCTTTTGACATATTTACTTATAACCTCCAAATATATCTGTTAGAAATTCGTATTCAGCGCCAGGGATTTGTTCTGAAGCTCTAGAAGGGTATGATAGATTCCCTCATCCAGTTTGTTCAGTTCTTCCTCGGTACCTTCTTCAACTATCCTGCCTCCATCGATTACGATAAGTCTGTCTGCATCCCGGAGAGTAGAAAGTCTGTGGGCGATGGAAAGAGTAGTTCTTCCCTTTACCAGAAGCTTCAGTGAATTCTGAATAGCTTTTTCTGTTTCTGTATCAACGCTTGCAGTAGCCTCATCAAGTATCAGAATCTTCGGATCGGCAAGGATTGCTCTGGCTATGGACAGTCGCTGTTTCTCACCACCTGAGAGATCCTTTCCTGAAGCTCCGATGATTGTGTCATAACCATCCGGCAGTCTGGAAATGAATTCATGAGCACTGGCAAGCTTGGCTGCCCGTATGATATCAGCTCTTGATGCATTCTCATTACCATAAGCTATATTTTTGGCAACTGATCCCATGAATATATAAGTGTCCTGGGAAACCATTGCTACATTTCTTCTAAGGTCTGAAAGTGCCAGGTCCTTCACGTCTGTACCATCTATTCTGATAGCTCCCTCATTCACATCGTAGAGACGTGAGATAAGATTGACCAGGGTAGATTTTCCGGCACCGGAACGACCAACTATTCCCAGCATTTCGCCTTCTTTAACCTTTAGATTTATATTTTTAAGAACCGGTCTTCCTAACTGGTAGCCAAATGTAACATTATCCAGTTCGATTTCGCCTCTTGGCTCTGTGAGTCTGACCGGATTATTCTTCTCCTGAATCTCAGGGATGGCATCGATTATCTCGAAGAGTCTCTCAGCAGAATTGATACTGTCTGACCACATACGAAATACCCATGCGAAGAAATTCATAGGACCGTTCAGCTGCATTACATAGCCGACAAAAGTGATGAGTACACCGAGTTCTATTTTGTCTGTCTTCAGAACAAAGAATACACCCACAATCCAGATCCATATGCTGGAAATCTCCTGAACCAGGTTGTAGAGTATGGCAAATCTGTTTCTCAGTTTTACTATTTCTATCTCAGCCTCACGAAGATTTACATTTGGATGAGAGAATCTGGTTTTTTCTGCATTTTCCTGACCGAAAGCCTTAACTACACGGGCACCGGTAAGGTTGTCATTTGCCTTTCCAGTAACTGCTTTTTCTGCACGATGTCTTTTTCCGGAAAGAGACCAAAGACCTGGACGTAGCTTAACCGTCATGAAAACAAGCAGTGGCAGGAGTATGCAGGCGATAAGCGCCATCTGCCAGTTAAGTCTGTACATAACGATAAATGTAATGATGATCGTGATTCCATGAACAAATATCATAGGAAGTCCGTCGATAAAGAAATCACGAACTCTTTCTGAGTCGCTGAGCACTCTGGTCATGAGACCGCCGGTCTGCTTGTTTACGAAGAAATTCAGTGACAGACGACTCATTGCATCAAATACATCAGTTTTAATATCTCTTACAGATGCACTTGCCAGTTTTGACATGACGAATATCTGCAGGAAATTTGCCATCTGATTGAGAAGTCTGCAGCCTATCATTACTAGAGCAACAGCCAGAAGGGCAAGAGTATATTTGCCTGCCAGTCCGAAGCTGGCCAGATAGACATCATCCTTTTCAAGAACATGGTCAAAAAGTACTTTACCTATCAGGTATGGCCAGGCAATTCCCATCAAAGCTGCGATGCTGTAAGTGAAGATGAGTGTCACAACCTGAAGCCTGTATTTCAGAAAGTATTTAAGTGTCCTTCCGAAGATGGAACGCTTATTTTTCTTCTTTTCTTCTTCCTCTTTTTCCTCTTCCTCGGTATCTTCGATAGTGGTGAGTTCTTCGCCCTTGATATAGTTTCTAAGCTGTCTTACCAGAACATTCATTTCACCCTGATATCTGTTGGTGAAGGCAGCTATTTTGACAGGGCGGCCTTCATACTCAGCAGAAATCTCATTTGAACCAACGAAGGTATCAAGATGAATATGCTCCAGCTTTTTCAGGTCATAGAAAGAAAACTCATACTCACCTGTAAGTTCCATCAGAGCCTCATCCTCAGTTTTGACACCCTTGAAATGGTTTACATAACTATCGGGAAGGCTCATTGTACAAACACCGAGCTGTGTATCTGTTACAAATAAATATCCATTTATATAATCCCCCTCGAAAGAAAGATCGATGGGACAGAGCAGCAGTATATCCGACTTTTCAATACCATGAGTCTTTAGCTGCTTTGTGGCATTGCTGTTCATTTTTGTATCCTGTTTCAAAATCTTGTAAAACTCCCTTGAATAACACATTTATCAGACCAGGCCTGCTAATCGAAAGACAATCTGTCATAGATTTCACAGGGCAAAGCATGACTTATATATACTACAATGCAAATGTATCTGAAATGTATATTATATTAAAAGTCTTCTTTCAGATGTCCCTATTGACTCAATATCTCTGCGCAGTTACAATAGTCTAAGTGAAGGCAAAAGGTTTTTAAAGGATAGGGGATTTATATGAACGAAAAAATAAATATAAGTGTAAACGATGTGGTAGAGTTCAACAATAATGTTGATTTTTGTGTGGGCACCGGACGTCTGGGTCTTGCTCTTGCCGAGGAATATTTAAGTGAGCTTAAGTTCGTGCAGGAGGAGATAGGTTTTAGATATATCAGAGGTCACGGGCTTTTTTCTGATGATGTGGCCATCTATCATGAGTATGAGGAGGATGGCGAGATGAAGGTGGAGTACAACTACACCTATCTCGACAGGATTTTTGACAAATATATAGAGTTAAATATCCGTCCTTATCTGGAGTTGGGATTTATGCCTTATGAGCTGGCCAGTGGTGATCAGACCATATTCTATTGGAAGGGAAATACAACTCCACCGAAGGATTATAAGCGCTGGACTGACATGGTGGTTTCACTTCTCAAACATTTGCTTGGTCGTTATGGTGAGGAGGTTTATGAATGGCCTATAGAGGTATGGAATGAACCCAATCTTCCAGGTTTCTGGTATAAGGCTGACATGCAGGAATACTTCAAACTTTTCAAGACTACCTTCGAGGCTATAAAGGCATTTGATCAGAGATTTAAAGTTGGCGGTCCTGCTATCTGTGGAGTCATGGATGCTGAGTGGATAAAAGGTTTTCTTGATTTTTGTAAGGAGAATTCTCTGAAGCCGGATTATATAACCCGTCATCATTATACTGTGGAATTTCCGGAGAGAATAGGCCATTACGATTATTCAAAGCTGGAGGACGCAGAGATGAGATTTGATAATCTTCAGTCTACCAGAGATATTATTGACAGCTTTGAAGAATATAAGGGCACTCCGATTCATATAACAGAGTTCAGTACGTCCTATACACCTAAGGGAGTAATACATGATACAAATCTGAATGCCGCTTATCTGGCTGAACAGCTGTCTCGGATAGGCGATATGAATGAGGCTTATTCCTACTGGACCTTTGGAGATGTATTTGAAGAGCAGGGTGTGCCGCATTCTCTTTTTCATGGAGGCTTCGGTATGGTAGCTTCAGGAAATATTCCTAAACCGACTTTCTGGACATTTTCATTTTATAAACAGCTAAAGTCGCTGGAAAAGAAATGTGTCTTCAGGGATAAGACTTCAGTA
>CACZOE010000121.1 GCA_902782695.1 uncultured Lachnospiraceae bacterium
AGCAGTTCAATATCATACCCTGCTAAATCCTGTACCTCGTCAAAGTAAATATTTCCGTATATTTCATTGAGGCGTCCAATAATCTTCCCGTTGCTCTTTTCATTCAGATAACAAGCAAGTTCAGATGCTTGATTGGATAGAATCTTACCCGTCCTGGTCAGATACCTTGCTCTTGTACCCCTCCGTTGATAATTCACGGTTCCATATGTCTGTGAGTAGTCGATACTTTTCAACACATTGAATGATCCGTTACCAGTAATATATCTCTGGTATGGCTTAATGGTGTCTGATAAAAGGAATTGATACCAGGTCTTTATTATTATTTGTGGATGAAGGACTCCCTTATTCTGCTTCCTGATCTCAGTCTCAACAGCTTTTTCTCCGCGGTTTGTGTATGTAACAATTAATACCTTCCTGTCGTTATCAGTAACGGTATTTAGAGCGTCACGACAAACATCATAAGTCTTTCCTGATCCTGCCGCAGATATCTTAATGATATTCTTCATAATGATGAATCACTTTCTGAATATACGCAGGATACTGAATACATTTCTCAGCTTCAAATACTCTAAATGCCCATTCAGTTTTATTGTTGATCATGAAATCCAATATTCCATCATAATCACGGTTCTTTAACGAATATCGAGTTTCTGAAGAAATTATTCTTTTGAAGTCTTCGGCAGGCTGTCCACATTCACAGTTCACAGCTAAGACGCTCGGCTCTATCGTCGGGAGATCGGCATTCTCCTCATAATAGAACGTAAGCATATCTTTCCCTAGATAGCCCTCATATTTTACCCGGATATTCTTCTCAATATCTCCATCATTATCGGTGACAACAGCAATCTGTTTTCCCATAAGCAAAGCTATATCACAATAGTGCTTAAATGCAAGAGAATCAACTACTATGATATCAATACCATCTTCATGTGGAAGCTTTCCGTACTGATCCTTGTATGCCTTTTGAATTATCAGATCATCCGTTGGGCCTTCCACTAGAATAGCCTTTGATGCCAGAGCAAATCGTAAAGTATCATAACCAGGAAGTTTGATGAAATATTTCTTTGTATCGGCAGGGAGATTCCTATATGATGTTACATTCCCATTATTGACCAAAATAACATTTTCTAGATTCAGTTTATTGGCAATGTAGCTGCTATGTGTTGATATGAAAACTTGCTTTCCTGTTGAAGCTGAAATATGATCCACAAGTTTTGCCATATTGGTGAAAGAAAGATTGTTTTCCGGTTCTTCCATCAGAACTACATTGGCCTGTTCCTCCGCATTTCTTAATGCGAGTTCGATCTTCAAGGTATTCTGAGTCCCAAATCCCAGATGTTCAAACGGAATATCATCCACAACAATTGACAACTGTTTCTTCCATGCCTCAACATCATCTTCTCGAAGGCCCAATGAAACACTGCGTCCCTGTATAACAGACTTTACAGCTTGGTTTAGTGATTTAACAGTATCATCATCATGAAATTCACGCCTGCTCCGACTATATGCAATTGCCAAGTCCCGAAGTTGCTCTATTGATAGATTCTCAGTAATGCTATCCGATACATAATGATCAACAATTCCAGCGTATTCCTTTCGAGTTGTATCAATAAACACGCTTTTAAACGGACCATACTTGAACACAACAGGAGCGCCACTGAAATAATGATACTCAACGGTATACAGCTCAACTGGTATATCCTTCACATCACCTGCTTCCAGCATTTTTTGATATATGGGCGTATTATTATCAGAAATCTTTACTGTAATATTGATGCCTACAGTATCTTCTGAGAGCGTATTATTACTGCCCTTAAAGTCTGCATCACTATCGAAATATGCTTCAAAAATGATCTGAGGAGGAGATGGAGTTTGTCCAGCACCTATGGCAACTATGTATTCCTGACGTATTGCATTGTTAAAAAGGTTTGCTTTCAGCTGCCGCTCGAAAGCGTACCCATTTAGTTTTCCTGTAGTTAGAATTGAAAGAGCCTCAAGGATAGTACTTTTTCCCGCGTCATTTTCTCCCACAAAAATGTTGATATCCGGGTTCAGAGGGATGACTATATCTCTGATGAGCTTGTAATTCTTGATAACCAATTTATTGATTGTCATCAAAAGTCCTCCCTTCAGAAATATCTTTCTCGTTCCTTTTTTATTTCCTACACAGCACTAACCATCTCATCGCAGCGCCTTCCCGGCTCGGTTTCTCAGGGCGTTAGTACTGACCGAATTATCGACGGTCTGCGGTGATGGTTCTCACAGGAGTGTTGGCATCAGCAAGTTTACAAGCCACCGTCCCCGAAACCATACGCCCTTACAAACCCTATCTCGC